>CAZOSE010000171.1:0-4728 GCA_964582385.1 uncultured Lachnospiraceae bacterium | reverse complement strand
GTCGCTATACCTATGGCAGTTGAGTTTGAAAGTCCCAGGTGCTGTCTTGCAAACTCAACTGCCATAGGTATAGCGACCGTTGAGCCGTCTAAACATGGAAAGTTACCATACTCCACTTCATAGTATTCTTCTTGTCCATCTGGACTAGACCAACTACCCCTTAGGCTTCTGTCTCCAAGTTGAAACTCGCTGTTTTTTACAATCTGCTGCCAAGAGCCATCTCTTTTAATGTTTTGGTTTATTTGTGACCATGAACCGGTTTGATCAGGTAGTGGATCCTTTTTATTCGTTTTTACAATAATAAAGACAAGTATAGCAATTAGTATAATTGATAATATTAATAAGATTTTCTTTTTCATGGAAACCCCCATTTGTTATTCCTCTTTACAAGACAAGAAAAACGTGTTGCCTCAAATAAACCCCAAACATTACCACTGGTTGTTAGCAAACTCAACAAATGCAAACATATCTTTAATATCAAGCTTTATACCATCATCTAAGACTACATATCCGTTCCAATATCCAAAAAACTGATGACAAATATTATCAACATGAAGTAAGTTGATAATTCCCACCTTATCATAAATAGGCTTAAAGACCATCTCAAACCTACCATCACTAGATGTGAATTCTATTGTTTTCTTATTAGTCTTCTTAAAATATATATCATCTAGCTTATGGGTTTTGCCATTGAAAAACAAAGCATTCTCAGTTGCATATCTATTGTCTCCAAAAACCCCTATATTGAATCCAAAACGATCATCACCAAGCATTGTACTACCATTGCCCCACCACCATCTGTGTTTAAATGGAAGATTACCTCTAGCCCAGTCTATAAGTCCAAGGCTTTCCTCACCTATGGTAAAGGTCTTACCATCAATAAATACAGTACCTTCAGCCTTCATACAGCTTTGCTTGTAATTGTGGTAGAATTTTTTGCGGTTCCAAAATGGTGTAACTACTAATATTCCTTCATCATCTTCAGGGTAAGTTAAAGTTATATCAACATTGCATTCTCCATAATCCTTATGATATGCCTGAAAAACAAAATGTCTCTTTCCAGGTTCCACCATAATCTTTGCCTTATAATTCTTTGTATCCCTTGTATACAAAGCATTACTATTAGCTGATGGCTTAAAGTCAAAACGCCTTAAGGGAAAGGGTATCATAGAATCTAGGCTATAACTATAATTATTGTTATAATCAAAGATCTCAAAATTCAAAATACCTGCTAGGGAAATATGGCCATATGTAATTTTAATTGTAAATTCTTCATTGGAAATTTGGTAGAAGTCCCATTCCTTTAATCTTAATAAGTTAATTGCTTTATTATTGGTTTCTAGAGTAGGACTAGTGGCATAGCCATATTGTAGAGGACGGCCCTGTTTATCAAGTAGTATTCTATTACCTTCTAACAGTTTGTTACGCATTAAAACACCTCCTTGGATATTGTCTAAAGCATCTAAGCAATTGGATAATTATGGTTATATTATACCACCTAAAAAGAGATGAATCAAACTATTATAAAAATAAATTCTTTGCTAAAAATTTATCAAAAGGTATTGACATATAATTAACAATGTGATATTGTTACCATAGTAACAAAAAACGACACTAAGATAACAAAAAATAAAACAATTTATAATATATGGAGGTATTAGATGAAAATTTTACAACAAACCAGTATTGGTAAGATGAAACTACGTAATAGAATGTACATGGCACCTATGGGAACTTCAACAGATCCAGATGGTTCTTTTTCAGACCGTTCAATTCGTTACTATGAAGAACGTGCAAAAGGTGGATTTGGCTTAATAATTACAGGTGCTAACCAAGTAACAACTAAGTACGAAGCTAAAGCTTGTAACATTTTAGATACAGCAAAATCTTTTGAACAACTTAACTTTTTAGCTCGTAGAATACATAATTTTGGTTCAAAGCTTTGTATCCAATTAACTCCAGGTCTTGGAAGAATGCAGTTTACTACTGCCGATGTTCAACCATATGCAGCAAGTGAAGTTGATTCCTTCTGGTTCCCAGAAATGAATTGTAAAGAACTTTCCAAAGAAGATATTAAATATATAGTTAATAAAATGGCAGAAGGAGCAGCAAAGGTTAAAGCTGCAGAATGTGATAGTGTTGAGCTTCATGGATACGGTGGATATTTAATGGATCAATTCCAATCTGAACTTTGGAACAAAAGAACAGATGAGTACGGCGGAAGTTTAGAAAATAGAATGAGATTCTCTGTAGAATGTATTAAAGCAATTCGTGAAGCAGTAGGACCTGACTTCCCAATACTATTTAAATACACTCCAGTACATGGTGTACCAGGTGGAAGAGAAATAGAAGAAGGAATTGCTATGTCTAAGATATTAGAAGAAGCTGGCGTTGACGCACTTCATATAGATACAGGTTGCTATGAAGCTTGGTATAAGGCTATTAATACAGTTTACCAAGAACCAATGACACAAATTGATGTTGCTGCAGAAATCAAAAAGCATGTTAGTCTACCTGTTTTATCCCAAGGTAAGATGAATGATCCAGCAGACGCAGAAAGTGCATTACAAGCTGGAAAAGCAGATATGATTGGACTTGGTCATATGGCTATTTGTGAACCAGAATGGGTTAACAAAGTAAGAAGACAAGAAACATATGATATTAGACCATGTATCGGATGTAACGAATGTCTATATGCAGGTTTTACAGGCAAGATATTACACTGTGCAGTTAATCCACAAGCATTTGCAGAAGATTATTACCCGGTTACACCAGGTGATTCAAGTAAGCGTGTTCTAGTAGTTGGAGCTGGCCCAGGTGGTATAGTAGCAGCCCTAACAGCAGCAGAAAGAGGAATGCAAGTAGACCTTTGGGAAAAGGAAAACGAACTTGGAGGACTATTATTAGCAGCAGGAGGTCCACGTTTCAAGAAAGATGTTAAAGACTATGTTGACTACTTAGTTGGTAAGGTTTACCGTAGTAACATTAATGTTTCGTTAATGAAAGAAGCTACTGCAGAAAATGTACTAAGTGGAAATTACGATAAAGTTATAGTAGCAACTGGTGCAGATGCAATAATGCCAGGAATTGAAGGAATAGACAAAGACTTTGTAGTAGGTGCTAACGACTTACTAACTGATAAGAAAGCTTATGGTAAGAACGTAGTAGTACTTGGTGGTGGATTAGTTGGTTGTGAAACAGCTTGTCATGCGGCAGAAAAAGCTGACAATGTAACAATCATTGAAATGCTTCCAGAAATCCTTATGACTGTTAACCACAGTACAAACAACGATCAAGCACTTCGTGCATTAATGGAAGAGTCTAAGATTAATACAATTACAAATGCAAAGATTGTTGCATTTAAAGACAAAGAAGTTGTTTACCAAGTAGATGGTGAAGAAAAAACTATTAAAGCTGATACAGTTGCAATTGCAGCAGGATATAAGTCTCGTACATCACTATATGACCAAATTAGTGATAAGGTTGACTGCCAGGTAGTAGGAGATGCAGAAAGACCAGATAATATTCTTACAGCTGTACACCATGGATTTAACAGCGTTCGTTGTATCTAATACAGTATAGATCTATTAATAAATTAATAAATAAGCAAAACTAAACTGCCCCTTATGTTAGACTAATAATCTAACATAAGGGGCAGTTTAATCTTTGTAAAGATTCTATTAGGAGCTATACTTACGATAAACAGGGTCAACGTCAAAGACATTCTCCAAGGAGCTTAAAAACTCTTCTTTCCAAGGAAAGTCTCCGTCTTTAACACACCACATATATTCATAGCCAGTAAACATATATGCAGCTGAGCGGTAAAGGTCAGAAGCCTTATTCATATTACGAATTTGCTCATGTTTTTGGGCTTCTTCTATAATCTTAGTAGCCATATCAGCTAGGCTTTGCCTAATATCAAAAATATTCTTGTTTCCTTGTAAGTTTATAGCAAGCAGTTGAGCATTAATATCAGGTCCTAATGACTCCATACTAGTTATTAGATGGTCAAAAATCAAAACAAAATGATCCCAGTAATCATTGGTGTAGAGCATTTGCATTAACAAGGGACTAAGATCATCAATAATCTTATCATAAAACTCTAAAACAATATCATCCTTAGACGTAAGATGATAATAAAAAGTACGTTTTGAAATACCACATGCAAGACAAATATCATCAACAGTAGTATGTATATAACCCTTATCTCTTATAACTTCATAAGCTATTCTAATTATTTTATCTCTTGTTTTTTCTTTTTCCAAAAGTGTTACCTCACTGATCTTTAGTATTAATATACTTAATTACATATAGTATATCATTTTAGCAAATTAAGGCAAGAATACCTAGGTCAAGAATCTTAAAAAAAGAGCTTGACAAAATTCGACATTATTGTTAAAGTATTAACGTAGGTGTTAAAAAAATAACAAACTAAAAAACGAGGCAAAATCAAGGAGGATTTTCTAATGAAAGCTTTTGTAATGAAAAAAATTGGAGAAACTGGTTGGGTTAATAAAGAAGTACAAGAATGTGGGCCATTAGACGCTATTTGTAGACCAATAGCTGTTGCTCCATGTACATCAGATATTCATACTGTTTATGAGGGTGCAGTAGGAGAACGTACTGATATGGTTCTAGGACATGAAGCAGTTGGTGAAATTATTGAAGTTGGTTCATTAGTTAAAGATTTTAAGGTTGGAGATAAGGTTGTTGTACCAGCTATTACAC
>CAZOSE010000170.1:4420-4740 GCA_964582385.1 uncultured Lachnospiraceae bacterium | reverse complement strand
GGGCGGAGCTAACCCTAATTGCAAATGAAAAGTCGGCGTTGGCATACGAGAGGGATTTAAAAAAGGCTTACCAAGAAACCATTAAAAGAATAAATAGGGAAATAGAAGCCTTTTATAATAGATATGCAACCGATAACCAAATCAGCCTATTGGAGGCAAGGAAGCGATTAAGACCCGATGAACTAATTGACTTTAACCGGCAAGCAAAGTTATATTTAGAAGAAGTTGAAAGATTGGGGGATAAAGCCTTTACCGAGGAATATAGGGCATATTTAAAAGACTCTACAAAAAGATGGTGTGAACTTGACCCAAGATTTTCT
>CAZOSE010000170.1:0-4410 GCA_964582385.1 uncultured Lachnospiraceae bacterium | reverse complement strand
TAAAAGACTTATCCGGCAAGGCGTATGTTTCAAGGATACAAGAACTTGAAATGAATATAAGGCATAATGTAGAAACATTATCAACTGGGTATGCAACCAACCTAAATAATACACTTGCAAATGCTTTTGAAGATGGTTATTATAGAACAATGTTTGATATACAAAAGCAAGCGGGGTTTGGCATAAGTTTTACAACCCCGGGAGGAAAGCAATTAGAAATGGCGGTAAGGGAACGATGGCTTGCCCAAAACTTCAGCGATAGGATATGGAATGATAAAACAAAGTTAATTAGGCAAATAAGCCAAACCCTATCACAAGAGTTTGTAAGGGGGCGAGGACCAAGGCAGGTTAGCCGAGAGTTTGCGAAAAAAATGAATACGAGCTATACCAATGCTCAAAGGTTAATACGCACAGAACTTAATTATATAAGCAATAAGGGGAGCATGGAAGCGTACCGGGAAAGCGAGGTTGTTGAAAAATATCAATACCTTGCAACTTTGGATAGTAGGACATCAGATATATGCCGAGAAATGGATGGGAAAGTATTTGAGTTAAGAGAAGGCGAAGTTGGAGTAAACCAACCGCCATTGCACCCACATTGTAGGTCAACCATAATACCGTATTTTGAGGATAATATTTTAGACGATAGAATTGCAAGAACCGAAGATGGTGGGGGCAAATCGTATAAGTTGGGCGAAGATGTAACATTTTTTGAGTGGGTTGATAAATATGGTAGCAATGATTTCCAACAAAGGGTAAAAGACGAAAGAAGTAGATTTCTAAATACTAAATAGGAGGTGATATAATGATAGTTGAATTTAAACCGTTTGCAGATGTGATTTGGCATATATTACTAATATTGGTTTTGATTCAGTATGCGGTGTATGTAGTTAGTCGAGTATATTCTTATTATATAGATATTAAGCGTAAAAACTTAACTAACCCAAAATACAGTCTTGATGATTTGGATAGAATTTATAAGGCAAAACAAAAGAAACAAGGTTGAAGAAGATTATAATAGTAAATTGGAACAAATATATACTAAAATAATAATAGGGCATCGTGGACGAGACCACGGAAAAAAGCGTACCCGGAAGGAGATTGCAAAATGACAAGGGAACAATTATTGGCAATGGGTTTTACAGAAGAGCAAGTAACAAATATTTTAAAGGTGCATAGGGAGGCGATAGATGGACAATATGTAGCCAAACACCGTTTTGATGAGGTAAACGGGGAGCTAAAAACATCTAAAGAGCAATTAGCCGATAGGGATAAGCAAATCAAAGAGTTAAAAAAGTTTGAAGGCGATAACAAAGCCCTACAAGACAAAATAGAAACACTTGAAACCGAAAACAAGCAAAAAGATGAACAACATGAAGCAACTTTTGCTCTTGAGAGGAAAAAGAATGCAATCAAATTGGCATTGCTTGGTGATGAGAATGGAAGACCTCACGACGCCGATATGGTTATGGGCTTATTCAATATAGAGCAAATAATCATAGATGAAGAAACCGGCAAAATTACTTCCGGCTTTAAAGAGCAACACGAAACAATTAGGAAAGAAAAAGCATTCCTATTTGGTGAAGCACAAAAGCCACAAGAAGGGCAAGAACCACCCCAAGGGACACCGGGATGGAAACCAAGCGGGCAAACCCCACCAGATGGCGACAAAGGCGGAGAAGGAACCGACCCGTCAATATCCTATGGTAAGAGCTTGGCACAAATTAAACTTGGCATGATGGGAATCAAGCCTACAAATTCAGAAGGAAATAATAATTAAGGAGGAAATGATTATGGCAATGAAGATGAAACTTACGGAGTATGGAGCTCCAACAAAACAAATTTTAGCAATACCTGACCATTATGTAGCTCTTGGCTTTATGCATAAGAGAGCAGTTGAAGGGGATACGGGATTGGCTACATTAGAGAATGGCAGGTATATAGTAAAGGCAGGTACATTCTATCCTGCAAATGATGCAACTGCAATTGGAGTAATCTTAAATGATTATGATGTAACAGATGGGGATGCAGCAATGGCAGTAGTAATGCATGGTTTTATTAAAAAAGAAGCCCTACCAGAGGCTCCAGATGTAGCAGTAGATATTCCAATGATTAAATTCGTTGAGAAAATTGTTTAATTAGAGAATAGGAGGAGAAAACATTATGAAATCAATTTATGAAATCTTTGAAAGTAAAGCAATTGCCTCTTATTGGACTGATGTTAATGTAAACATGCAAGACCCAATGATTGGTACAAAGTATTTCCCGGTTTCAAAGCAAACGGGTTTAACCCTTGCTTGGATTAAGGGAAGAAATAATTTACCGGTGGCATTGCAACCAAGTGCGTTTGATACGAAAGCTCCATTGAGAGACCGTATTGGCGTACAAGAGTTAAGCACCGAAATGCCATTTTTCCGTGAAGCAATGAGAATTGGTGAGAAAGATAGGCAAGATATTGAAACACTATTGGCAAAAGGGGTACAATTTGCCCAACCTACAATTATGAGAATCTTTGATGATGTTAATAATTTAGTAGATGGTGCGGTTGTACAATCCGAAAGAATGAGAATGTCCTTACTTTCTTCCGGTACAATTGGCATTACCGCAACAGCGGAAAACGGAAGAGATATTGCCTACAACTATAATTATGATGTTGATGGGGCATGGGCAACTAATAACAAAGTTGAATTGCTAACTGACGCAAGATGGACACTTGCCAACAAAGCAACCACAGACCCAATTAACGACCTATTGGATGCAGTTGAGGTATTGGCGGAAACCAAAGGCGTTAAAGCAACCGAAGTTTTAATGAATACGACTACATTTAAAGGTATGATTGCATCCGAATCTATTAGGAAGGCAATGAACCCACTTGGTGCAACAAGTATTGTAGTAACAAGAAATACCGCAAAACAATTTATTGAAAGCGAAACTGGTTTAACCATTACGCTTTATGATAAAATGTTTAAAGACGAACAAGGCAATGACCAAAAGTATTATCCGGATGGATATTGCACATTACTGCCTTCATATGCACTTGGAAATACTTGGTACGGAACAACTCCTGAAGAGTTTGACCTAATGTCCGGCAATGCAGGGGCAAGCGTATCAATAGTTAATACCGGGATTGCAATTACTACAATTAAAGAACCTCACCCAGTAAATGTACAAACCATTGTATCCGAGATTGTATTACCATCATTTGAAAGAATGGATGACATTTATGTAATTAAGGTATTTTAATTAGTGATAAGGAGGAATAACCAATGGCAAAAATGATGTTTGCAAAAACCGTTAAATATAATGGCACTAAATACCCTCCTAATACCCAGTTTGAGGTCTTGGAAGAAGATGTACAAGACCTCAAAACTGCAGGTGGTTGGGTAGTTGAAAAGGCTATTAAAGAAGCGGAGCAAATAATAGAAGAGCAACCAACCGAAGAAGATAAAAGCGAAGTTGATAAATTGAGAGAAAGGGCAATTGAATTAGGTATTGACTTCAAAGGAAATTGGGGTGTACCAAAATTGACCGAGGCTATTAAAGAAGCGGAGCAAGCATAATAAAGGGGAGGCGAGGTAATGACGGTATTTGAAATTGTTAGTGCAAAATTAAATAATGAAGCCATTACCGAGCTTGATATAAATATGGCAATAGACGAGGTAGGCGAAGAAATAAAAAACTATTGCAATATTGATATTATACCTGATGGGTTGAGGTACACTTGGGCAAACATGGCGATTGATTTGGCAAAATACCAATATGAGGTAAATAACCCGGTTGATGATATATTAGATGCTTTAGATGCAACTGATGTATCAACTTTAAAAATTGGGGATACTCAAATAGCATTGGGGGGAAATAACTCCGAAAGAGCCAAGGCATTAAAAAGCCATAGACCCAACTTGGACCAAATAATACTAAATTATAAAGCTCAATTAAATAGGTATAGAAGGATGGTGTGGTAAATGAAATTATCAGGATTTGGCAAACTACTGACCCCCACATATACCGATAGATTGAGTATTAACCGACATACGGAAATAACCAACCCAGACGGGACAACGGGAATTGGCATACCCAAAACCCCATTATATGATGATGTGCAATGTAGAATAAGCTTCCAAAGTAGCGACAACCCTGAAAGCGGTAAGGAAGACTCAAACCCGATTTATATGCAAATGAAAATATTTTGTAAACCCAATGAAGATATTAAAAAAGGCGATATATTGGTTGCGGAAAGGATTGGGGATGATGGGGAAATAATTGCAACCTACAAAGGCATTGCAAACCTACCTTTTAAATATGTAACCCATCAAGAGGTGCTAATTACCGAAGTAGGTGATGCATAGTGGGATTAGATTATAGGCAATTTGAAGACCTATTGGATAATTTTAAAGAAGTGCAAAAGCA
>CAZOSE010000169.1:0-4778 GCA_964582385.1 uncultured Lachnospiraceae bacterium | reverse complement strand
TACGAGGTCTTCTTCCTCTATTATTATATGCCACGTCCTAACCTCCTTCTTGCCAAAATTAAATAAATGGCAATTCTTCTTCTAATTCGTCAGGAATATTCATAAAACCATCTCCAACAGCATCTTCAGGGTTAGGTCTAGATACTTGACCCTGGTTTCTTTGTTGGTAATTCTCTGATGATGCTTTACTTTCAGCAAATTCCTGTTCTTCTACTATTACGTCTGTAGTGTATACCTTTTGTCCTTCTTGGTTAGTATAGCTTCCTGTTTGAATTCTTCCAGCAACTACTATTTTAATACCTTGACGAAAATACTTTTCAGCAAATTCAGCTGATTTACCAAATACTGTACAAGAAATAAAATCTGCGTCTGGTTCGCCTTCTCTTTTAAATCTACGATCAACTGCTAATGTATATCTAGCTATTGCTAAACTACTATCACTTCTTGCATATCTAACCTCTGGATCTCTTGTTAATCTTCCCATTAATACTACTTTGTTCATAACTAAGAATAACCTCCTTATACTATGCGTCTAGTCTAATGCATAGAAATCTGATTACATCTTCCATTATGCGAATACGTCTTTCGATTTCGCTTGGGGAATTGGAATCAGCATCGAATTGGATGAAGTAGTAGTATCCTTCTCTCATTTTTTGAATCTCGTAAGCTAATCTACGCTTACCCCATTCATCAACATTAGTGATTGAACCACCAAATCTTGTTATGAGTTCTTTTACAGCTTCCACTGTATTAGTTCTTGCTTCATCATCGATTTTTGCATTAACAACTAAAGCTAATTCATAATTGTTCATAGTTGTTTGCACCTCCTTTTGGCCTATGGCCCTTTAACTAAATATCCGAAGTGATATTAACTAAAGAGCAAGGATAATTATATAACATATCACAAATATAGATTCTATCATATCTTATACAAACATTCAAGACATTTTTAACTTTTACTACTTTTACTTTTTATAATACCTATTCACCCTTTTTTATTACTTGCTTTATACTCTTTTCTACTTTCTTTCTAGGAATCATTACCTGGTGCTCGCACCCTATACATTTTAGTCTGAAATCCATTCCGACTCTTAATACCTCCCAGTCAAAACTTCCACAAGGATGGCTCTTTTTTAGCTTTACTATATCACCAACTTCTACTTCTGTTTTATTATTCATATAATTACCTCCAAAAACTTCTTGATTATATTTGAATTTTAAATTACTATTTAAGTATTGAGAAAATTCTATTAACATAATTTAATATATGAAACCTATTGAATTTCCATTTAAATCTTAGACCTTAGTATTCTTGCCTTGCCTAAGATGATTCGTTTTTTAAAGAAAGGATACACATATTGCAAAAACTATTTAAAAAAATTAAAGATCCTGGTAGTGCACTAACTCACTTTATTGGTATAATCTTATCGGTAATTGCCTTCATACCTTTATTATATAGGTCCTATAAATATTATAACCTTACACATATAGTAGGTATTACTATATTTTCACTAAGCCTTATACTATTATATACTGCAAGTACATTATATCACACCTTCAATTTAACTGACAAGGTTAACACTAACTTACGAAAGTTTGATCATATGATGATCTATTGCTTAATTGCCGGTACATACACACCTGTATGTTTAATTACCTTAAAGGGACCTGTAGGCTATATCATGCTATCAATTATATGGGCAATGGCTATAATAGGAATGTTTATAACCCTCTTCGTTTCAAATCCCCGTAAATGGATTTCAGCTATAATATATATTGTTATGGGCTGGACTTGTATTTTTGCCTTTAAGCCACTTTATGAACAACTTTCTATGGAAGGTTTTCTATGGCTACTTGTTGGGGGAATACTTTATACTATTGGAGGAGTAATATACGCTTTAAAGTTACCAATTTTTCACAAGCTTCATCCTAATTTCGGAAACCACGAAATATTTCATGTTTTTGTGCTTTTAGGAAGTGGTGCTCATGTTGTATTTATCTTTATATCAGTTATACCAATTCCAGTCTAAAAGGCATCAAAGTGTTGTATTTGCTTGACTTTTTAATAGAATGCTAATAATATTAGATACTGAGGAGGTGTATTGATGGCTCTAAAATATAGTCGCCAACGAGAATCCATAAAGAAATATTTGGCTAATACCAAAGAACATCCTACTGCTGACATGGTATATACTAATATACGCAAACAATATCCAAACATAAGTCTTGGTACTGTATATCGTAATCTTAATCTACTAGTTGACCAAGGAGATGTTATTAAGTTTACAACCGGAGATGGTAGCGACCGATTTGATGGTAAAACTAGCAAGCACTATCATTTTGTTTGCACAGAATGTTCAGAGGTTTCAGATTTATTTATGGATGATGATTTTATAAATATGATTAACAAGTCCGCTAGTTCTGGGTTTAAGGGAGAGATCTTTGGACATGATACACTTTTTTATGGAGTATGTAAGAAATGCATAGAAAACCAAGATGAAGCAATTAATTAGATTAAGCTAATTGGTAGATTTTCTATGGATACATATGTTAAGTGTTTTCAAATTATAATCTAGTCTTATAATAAATATACCATAGGAATAAGTATTTAATTAAATACTTATTCCTATGGTATATTTGTCTTTTTAGAGTTTTTGTTTTCTAGGTCAGATTATGTTCCTACTTCTTGTTAGCAGGTTCTATATTTATACTCTTACCCTTAATTGTTGCCCTTTTCATTACTTGAATGACTTCATTTGCATGTTCCCTTGGTACTTCTACAAATGTATATTTATCATACATATCTATTGTACCTATCAAATTTCCAGCCATCCCAGTCTCTCCTGCTATAGCACCTAATATATCACCAGGTCTTGCTTTATGCTTCTTACCTATATTAATGAAAAGCCTAGCCATACCTTTTTGACCACCACTATCATCAAAACTTTTTCCGGTAAACTGATCTTCAAGTACTACATTTTCGCTACCCATATTCATTTTTAGAAATGCAGCTACTAAATCTAGAGCAGTATAACCTTCATTATTAATGTGCGCTTCAGCTATATCAATGTATTTTGATAAGTCTTCTGTATCGATAACATCTTTAACATCTTCCAGTATCTTTTCCGCTTTCACTGAAGTAACATCATCTATTGATGGAATTGGCTGAAGCATTACTTTTGAGCGTGTATATCTTTCTATATCTTTTAATTTATAGACTTCTTTTCCAACTACTAAGGTAAATGCTCTTCCTTTTTTCCCGGCACGTCCAGTTCGTCCAATTCTATGAACATAGTACTCTTCATCTTGTGGTACATCGTAATTGTAAACAGCTTCAACATCATCTACATCAATACCTCTTGCTGCCACATCAGTTGCTACCAGAATTTCAGTTTTTCCACTTCGAAACCCATTCATAACACGATCTCTTTGTACTTGCTTTAGATCTCCGTGTAGACCTTCAGCAAAATATCCTCTACCTTGAAGGTTCATAGTTAATTCGTCAACTTGTCTTTTTGTGTTACAAAAAACTAGAGAAAGTTTAGGATTATACATATCAATTAATCTACAAAGTACTTCTATCTTGTTTTTTCGACTTACTTCATAATAGTATTGTTCAATTTTAGGTACTGTTAATTCTTTCTTAACAACCTTAATAGTTTTAGCATTTTTTTGATATGTTTTTGCTATTTCTTGTATTGCCCTAGGCATAGTAGCAGAAAACAAAGCTGTCTGTCTTTCAAATGGCATATCTTTTAGTATAGTCTCTATATCTTCACGAAATCCCATATTTAACATTTCATCTGCTTCATCCAAAACCATAATCTTAACATTTTCTAACTTTATAGTTCTTCTTCTCATATGATCCATAACTCGGCCTGGCGTTCCAATTATGATTTGTACGCCACCTTTAAGAGATCTTATTTGCTTTGATATTTCTTGCCCACCATAAATTGGTAAGACCTTTATACCATGCATAAATTTTGCTAGCTTTCTATATTCGTCTGCTACTTGAATTGCTAACTCTCTTGTAGGGCATAAAACTACCCCTTGTAGATGTTTGCTACTAGAATCTATCATTTGTAACATTGGAATTCCAAAGGCTGCTGTTTTTCCCGTCCCTGTTTGAGCCTGGCCTATTATATCGATATTAGAAAGCATAGCTGGAATAGCCTCCGCTTGTATTGGAGATGCTTCTTCAAATCCCATTTCAGCAATTGCTTTTAATATTTCCTCTGTAATACCTATTTCATTAAACTTTATTACTTGCATTCATTGTTCCTTTCTTAGTACCCACACTTTTATAATATTGTACCCATAAAAAGAGCTCTTAATCTTAAGGGACTAAGAGCTTAATTAATCATAATTTTATAAAATTACTTATATTAAATATATCCTTGACTAATATTATTCTTTACGAAATCCTTTACTAGATACATTATCTAGATTATAACTATATAATGATAACATGATATTGTCTGCAAGTCAAATATTACTTTTTATTTTGACTTTAATATTCAACATAAAATTATAAGGATTTAAAAACCCTTAAACTATATAATTAGTTTAAGGGTTAATTATTAAGGCGACAATCAGATTTGAACTGATGATCAGGGTGTTGCAGACCCATGCCTTACCACTTGGCTATGTCGCCATATTAATTTAATCTACTGATAGTTTAGCAGCAACTCAAATATTCGTCAAGTTACTATAAATAAAATATAACTCCTCGAGTTGGGCTCGAACCAACAACCCCTCGGTTAACAGCCGAGTGCTCT
>CAZOSE010000168.1:0-4818 GCA_964582385.1 uncultured Lachnospiraceae bacterium | reverse complement strand
GGTGTTTCACCACAACCTGCACAAGCACCTGAGAACTCAAGTAATGGTTTCTTAAATTGACTACCCTTAACAGTTGTTTCTTTAAACTTAGCAGTAACAGCTTCATCAACCTCAAGATCAATACCGTAATCAAATAGCTTTTGAGCTTCTACTTGAGTTTCGATTGGTTGCATTGATAATGCTTTGTTACCTTTTTTACCAGGACATACGTTAACGCAAGAGCCACATCCTTGACAATCTGCAGGAGAGATAGCAATTGAGAATTCATATTCTTTTAATCCATTCATAGTTATTGAAACAGTATCTTCTGGTGCGTTTGCTCTTTGCTCTTCGTTCATTGCAAGAGGACGAATTGAAGCATGAGGACAAACATATGAACAGAAGTTACATTGGATACAGTTTTCTGAGTTCCAAGCGGATACTTCAACTGCTAATCCGCGTTTTTCAAAAGCTGCTGTTCCAGAAGGAATAGTTCCGTCAACATAGTCAACAAAAGCTGAAACAGGTAGGTCATAACCTTCTGTAGCATTAACAGGATTAGCGATATTATTAACGTAATCTACTACTTCTTGTCTGTTTCCTGTGGCTTTATGTAACAAGCTTACTTCGTCAGCGTTAGCCCACTCTGCTGGTACTTTAACTTCTACTACGCCATCAATACCACGTTCAATAGCATCGTGATTCATTTTTACAATAGATTCACCCTTACTACCGTAAGAAGCTGTTGCAGCATCTTTCATGTATTTTACAGCGTCTTCAACAGGAATAACTTCTGCTAGATTGAAGAATGCAGCTTGTAATACTGTATTAATACGTGTACCAAGACCGATTTCTCCACCAATCTTGAAACCATCAATAACATAAAACTTAATATTATGTTTAGCCATATAACTCTTAACTTGTCCTGGAAGATGAGCTTCGATTTCATCCATATCCCAATTACAGTTAAGTAGGAAGGTTCCACCGTCAACTAAATCTTGAACCATGTTATATATATTCATATAAGCTGGGTTATGACAAGCAACGAAGTTAGCCTTATCAACTAAATAAGTTGATTTAATTGGTTGATGACCAAAACGTAAATGAGATACTGTACGTCCACCAGACTTTTTAGAGTCATAGTCAAAATAAGCTTGAGCATACATATCTGTATGATCACCGATTATTTTAATGGAGTTTTTGTTAGCTCCAACAGTACCGTCTGAACCAAGTCCCCAGAACTTACAGCTTATTGTTCCTTCAGGAATTGTGTTAGGGTCTTCTTTTATTTCTAATGAAAGATTAGTTACATCGTCTACAATACCAATAGTAAATCTTGGTTTTTCTTCGTTCTTGTATACGGCAATAATTTGACCAGGAGTAGTATTCTTAGAAGCTAAACCATAGCGACCAGCAAACACAGGTATACTTTCAAACTTAGTACCTTTTAATGCTGCTACAACGTCAAGGTATAGAGGTTCTCCAACTGAACCTGGCTCTTTAGTTCTATCTAATACACTAATCTTCTTAACTGATTCAGGAATAGTATTAACAAAGTGTTCAGTACTAAATGGTCTATATAGTCTTACTTTTAATAAACCGTACTTGCCACCCTGAGCATTTAAGTAGTCGATTGTTTCTTCTATAGTATCGTTTACAGAACCCATGGCTACAATTATATGTTCTGCATCTTCTGCACCATAGTAATTAAACAATTTGTAGTCAGTACCAATCTTTTCGTTAATCTTATTCATATAATCTTCAACGATAGCAGGAACCGCATCATAATATGGATTGATTGCTTCTCTTGCTTGGAAGAAAATATCTGGATTCTGTGCGGTACCACGTGTAACAGGATGTTCTGGACTTAGAGCATTATTACGGAATGCTTCAATTGCATCCATATCCACTAAATCAGCTAAGTCTTCGTAATCCCATGCTTCAATTTTTTGAACTTCATGAGATGTTCTAAAACCATCGAAGAAATGAATGAAAGGAACTTTTCCTTTTATTGCTGCTAAGTGAGCAACAGCACCTAAATCCATAACTTCTTGTGGGTTTGTTGAACCAAGGATTGCGTAACCTGTTTGACGCGCTGCGTATATATCTGAGTGGTCTCCAAAAATAGAAAGAGCATGACTAGCTATAGCACGTGCAGATACATGAATAACGGAAGGTAGTAATTCACCTGCCATTTTGTACATGTTAGGAATCATAAGTAGTAGACCTTGTGATGCAGTATATGTAGTAGTTAGAGCACCAGCTGCTAAAGAGCCATGAACTGCTCCTGCTGCACCAGCTTCTGACTGCATTTCTGACACGTGAACCTCGTCACCAAAGATGTTTTTTCTGCCACTTGCAGACCAAGCATCTACATGTTCAGCCATATCTGATGATGGGGTTATAGGATAGATTGCTGCAACGTCAGTAAAAGCATAGGAAACATGAGCTGCTGCGTTATTTCCATCCATGGTTTTCATTTTTCTTGCCATGATAAAATATTCCTCCTTAGGTATTATAGGTGATGGTTTAAGACATCACCAATAGGCACAAAATAAATTTTCTGCCCATGAGTTAATTGATGTTATATATTATTTTGTTAATATCTACTATATAAGGTTATCATTATTCTGCAAAATAGTAAAGTGTTTAAAGGCAAATAATTTAAGAATGTGAAGATAATGTCAACCAAAAAAAGTTTATTAATTAAAAATAAAATTTGAGAATAAAACTTACTTTATCTTGATAAGATATACAACAGCCATAATATTATTAAAGCTATAGTAAAATCTTGACAAGGATTAGGTGATAGTCTATAATATCTTGAATATATAACAGATTATAAAGCATATGATAGATTGCTATAACTAGATATAAAATGGAGGAAAGGTGTTTATAATATGAATACAGCAAATAAAAAGGAAATAATCACTAGCGAAGGCTTATACAGGTTCGAAAATGAGTTAAATGATTTGAAAGTTAACAAAAGAAAAGAAATTGCACAAAAAATCAAGGAAGCAAGAGAACAAGGAGATTTGTCTGAGAATGCAGAATATGATGCAGCTAAAGATGAACAAAGGGATATTGAAGCAAGAATTAATGAACTTGAAAGTTTCCTAAAGTATGTTGAAGTGGTTTATGAAGAAGATGTGAATAGTGAACAAATAGGTGTTGGTAATAAAGTTAAACTACATGATATTGAGTTTGACGAGGAAGTAGACTATATAATAGTAGGAACAAAAGAAGTAGATACAGATGAAGGAAAGATATCTCCAATATCACCAGTAGGAAAGGCTTTAATGGGCGCCAAAATAGGTGATGTAGTAGGTGTTAAAACCCATGCAGGCACTTTTGAATATAAAGTACTAGATATCGGTTTAGGAATTTCTAATATTAATAAGTAGATTTTTAACCGTAACAAAAGATATTATTGAACTGAAAGGAAGAATATTGTGGCTGAAGAAAGAGATGTTAATGAACTAATACAGATAAAAAGGGACAAACTAGAAGAACTTAAGACAAATGGCAAAGATCCATTTCAAATTATGAAATATGATGTTACTCACCATTCTACTGATATATTTGATAACTATGATGAATTAGAAGGTAGTGAAGTTAGTGTAGCTGGAAGGATAATGGCAAAGAGGCTGATGGGTAAGGCTTCCTTTTGTACTATCCAAGACTTAAAAGGTAATATTCAATCATATGTTAGAAGAGATGATATTGGCCAAGAATCTTATGCAGACTTCAAGAAATTTGATCTTGGAGATATTGTAGGAATTAAAGGAACTGTTTTTAAAACAAAAACAGAAGAAATATCAATAAAAGCAACTGAAGTAACTCTTCTTTCAAAATGCCTACAAGTATTACCTGAAAAGTTCCATGGCTTAAAAGACACAGACATAAGGTATCGTCAAAGATATGTAGACTTAATTATGAATCCTGATGTAAAAGATACCTTTATAAAAAGATCCCAAATAATTAGAGAAATACGTAACTATTTAGACGGTGTAGGATTTATGGAAGTAGAAACTCCTGTTTTAGTAGATAATGCAGGTGGAGCAGCGGCTAAGCCATTCCATACACACCACAATGCCTTACATCAAGATTTGAAACTTCGTATATCTTTAGAGCTTTACCTAAAGAGATTAATTGTAGGTGGATTAGAAAAGGTTTATGAAATTGGACGAGTTTTTAGAAATGAAGGCCTTTCTACACGTCATAATCCTGAATTCACACTATTAGAATTATATCAAGCATATACTGACTATTATGGAATGATGGATTTGGTAGAAGAATTAATAAGAACAGTAGCCAAAAAGGTTCTAGGTAGTTCAATAATTTCTTATGATGGAGTAGAAATCGATTTATCAAAGCCATTTACAAGAATTACAATGGTAGATGCTGTTAAACAATATGTAAACATAGAATTTACAGAAGAAATGACAGATGAAGAAGCTAAAAAACTTGCGGATGATCACCACATTAAATATGAATCAATTCATAAAAAGGGAGAAATTCTCAACTTGTTCTTTGAAAGATATGTTGAAGAGAAATTAGTACAGCCTACTTTTGTTTTAGATTATCCAATTGAAATATCTCCACTAGCAAGTAAAAAACCTTCTAACCCTAACTACACTGAAAGATTCGAGTTATTCATTACTAAAAGGGAAATGGCAAACTCATTCTCAGAGTTAAATGATCCAATAGATCAAAGAGAAAGATTTAAACATCAAGAGGCACTACTTGCAGCAGGTGATGAAGAAGCAAATGCAACAGATGATGACTTTATAAATGCCCTAGATTTTGCTATGCCACCAACAGGTGGAATAGGGATTG
>CAZOSE010000167.1:0-4852 GCA_964582385.1 uncultured Lachnospiraceae bacterium | reverse complement strand
CCCTTAGCTTATCTGCTATCCTACTGATTTTTCTTAATCTATGGTTTACACCGGATTTACCAAGAGGCGGATACAGCATATCTCCTAACTCTTTTAAACTAGCATCCGGATGTTCAACACGCAGTAATGCAATTTCTTTCAAACCTTCAGACAGCTTACTAAAACTTTTATTGTTTCTAATAAAAGAGATGTCCTCAATTTGTTTTGTTGCAGCTTTTACTGTTTTGCCAATGTTTGCAGTTTCACAGTTGACCTGTCTGTTAATGGAATTACGCATATCTTTATAAATGCGAACATTCTCAAGTTTCATAAGGGCTACATGAGCTTCCATAATATTTAAAATATCAACAATCTGTGAACTCTCTTTTAAATATATCACAAAGTTCTTCTTTCGCCTAATTATTTTTGATTCTAAACGAAAGGTGTTGATAATTTCTTGTAATTGTACTGCTTTTTCGGCATAGGGGAAAACTATCTCAAAATGATAATCTTTATTTGGGTTACTAATAGATCCTGCAACTAAAAAAGCTCCTCTAATAAATGCACGTTTACAACAAGTGTTTTGGATTACCAAATTACTTGCAATAGAAAAGTCTTCTTTAATCTCAAGTTCTTGACCAATTAACTTAGTTGCTTGTAAAATCTTTAAAGCCATGTTGTGATCTGTAACTATAAGGTTGTAGATTTTATTAGTGTTCCCACTGTTTCTTCTAATAATTATTTCTGTATTTATATTAAATGTTTTTTGTATTAATGTAAAGCTTTTTCTTGCAACTACAATATTTTCCGTATGTATTTTAATCATAAGTCTATTGTTTGCATCTATTTTAACATGTCCACACATACTGATGATAGCAGCTAGTTCTGCAATTCTACAGTGACGAGCTGGATTTATTTGGGCTGCTAATTCATCTTTTACGTCACCAGAAAACGACATATTTTATCCCCTCGAATCCTTTTCAATATCCCTGTGTTCTACCTTTAGTCCGTATTCCAACCTGGAAAGACGGCTATGTAGTTCGTTAGCTAATGTAACAGAACGATGTTTTCCACCTGTACAACCTATACAAATAACTAACTGATTCTTTCCCTCTGCTATATAATGAGGAATTAAAAACATAAGCATATCTTCTAATTTGTTTGAGAAGGTAAGTGCTATAGGTGATTCCATTACATAATCCTTAACTTCTTTATCATTACCTGTTTGTTGCCTTAAATTATCCACATAATATGGATTAGGTAAAAATCTTACATCGAAAACCAAATCTCCATCAGTTGGCATACCATATTTGAAACCAAAGGATACTATATTAATAAAGAAATTGTGGTATTTTTGATTTCTTACAAATATTTGATCTACTTCACCTTTTAACTCTCTAACAAGTAGCTTGCTAGTATCTATTTTATAATCAGCTTTCTTTTTTAGAAATTCTAACTTTTCTCTTTCTCGCTCAATTCCATATTCTAATCTTGTATTTACTGCAAGAGGATGGGTTCTTCTAGTTTCTTTAAAGCGTTTAACTAAAACTTCTGTACTTGCATCTAAAAATAGGATTTCAAAATGATATCCTTCTACCTTCATAGTTTCTAGAACTTCATCTAGTTCATCTAAAGCTTGGCCACTACGAATATCTACTCCTAAAGCAACTTTGTCAAATTCCTTTGCTTCTCCTGATGTTAGTATCGCTAACTTATATATAAGCTGAATTGGAATATTATCTACACAAAAATATCCAGCATCTTCTAACATCTTAAGTGCAGACGACTTTCCAGCACCAGACATACCCGTTACTATTACTAATCTCATATATTCTCCTTGCCCTTAAAACTAGAAATTACCTAACATTTTAACTTCTTGTTCTAAGATTACGTCATACCTATCTAGCACAACATCTTTAATATGCTGAATCAGTTCATATATGTCTTTTGCAGTTGCTTCTCCTGTGTTAATGATAAAACCACAATGTTTTGTAGATACTTGTGCCCCACCTATATTAAATCCTTGCAAGCCACAATCCATTATAAGCTTGCCTGCAAAATATCCTTCAGGACGTTTAAAGGTGCTACCTGCACTAGGGTGCTCTAAAGGTTGCTTATCAGTTCTTCTATTATTTAATTCTGTTATTTTATCTAGTATTTCGTTGGTGTCACCTGATTCAAAAACAAAATCTGCCTCTAAAACTATATATCCTTCTTTTTGAATAACGCTAGTACGATAACCTAGTTCTAATTCATCCTTTTCAAGAGTTACAATATTACATTCCTTATCTAAGGCAATTACACTGTTTATGCAATCTTTTATTTCACCGCCATAAGCTCCAGCATTCATAGTAACCGCTCCGCCAAGGGTACCTGGAATCCCTGCAGCAAATTCGAATCCTGCAAGGCCTTTTCTGGCAATAATATCTGCCATCTTCTCAAGAGATATCCCTGCCTGGGCACGAACAATATGGCTATCATGTTCAATTGAAAAAGGTTCTATAGAAAGATCACTAAATTCCCTATCTAACTTAATTATTGTTCCATCATAACCCCTATCTCCAACAAGTAAATTACTACCTTTTCCTATTATATAATAAGGCATATCATTTGCTTTACATATCTTTATAGTATAAACAATCTCATCCACAGTTTTTGGTAACACAACAAAATATGCTGGTCCTCCAACTTTAAATGAAGTATGATTTGCCAGAGGTTCATCCCTTAAAACTTGGTCCTTGCCAATCTCTTCTATTAAGTTTTGATAAAAATCTTCTTTATTAATCAAGACTAGCTCCTTTTCATTATAAGCACTTAGGCTTGTTTTTATTTTCATTACTTACAGATATTCTATGTGTAATTTATTATTTTAATACCATTTTTGCACTACCATAAATACCTGCATCATTGCCTAGCTGTGCCAATTTGAACTCTGTTTCCTTTATAGATTTCATAACATTATTTTTATAATGTTCTTTACTAACATCAATTATTATCTCACCAGCTCTAGAAACTCCACCACCAATTACAAAAACCTGTGGATCTACAATTGAGGCAACATAAGATAGGGCAAGTCCTAGATATTTACCAAAAGTATTAGTTAATTCCTTAGCTAGCTTGTCCCCTTCCTTAGCGCTGTCAAATATCACTTTTGCACTTAGTTCTTGGAATTCTCTTAGTAAGGATGGCTCCATAGACTTTGCAAGTAGTTCGTTAGCTAATCTAGTAATTCCTGTTGCTGAAGCATATTGTTCTAAGCAACCCTTTTTACCACAATTACATGATAGCACTTCATCATAATCAACAGTAATATGCCCAATTTCTCCAGCAGTTCCTTTACTTCCTGTTATTATTTTACCATCAATAACAAGACCACCACCAACTCCAGTTCCTAGAGTAACCATGAAAATGCTACTATAACCTTTGCCTCCACCTTGCCACATTTCCCCAAGGGCTGCAATATCTGCATCATTACCTAGAAATACTTCAATATCTAACAATTCTCCTAATTCTTTAGATACATTCTTAATTCCCCAACCTAAATTAACACATTCAAGAACTGTTGAATCATTAACTACTGGACCAGGTACAGCAATTCCAGCACCTAATATCTGAGACTTGTTAATAGCTTTTTCTTCAATTTTATACTCAATTGAATTGGCAATATCAGAAATAATATGTTCTCCATTATTATCTGTTCTTGTTTTTATTTCCCATTTCTCAAGTAATAATCCTTCTTGGTCAAACATGCCAAACTTTACAGTTGTACCACCAAGGTCTATTCCAAATATATAACTCATAGATAGCTCCTTTAAAATCTATTATTCTTTATTATTTAAATTACTATTCTTTCTCATAATATTATTAGTAACCCTATCGTGTAATTCTTTAGCAGCATTATATCCCATCTTCTTTTGTCTATGGTTAACTGCTGCAGATTCACAAATAACTGCTAGATTACGTCCTGGGCGAATTGGAATCGCATGATAAACAACTTCGTTACCTAGTAGCTCCATATAATTATCTTCAAGGCCTAATCTGTCATACTTTTTGTTTCTATCCCATTCTTCTAGTTTTATTATTAAATCTATAGAAGAAGTATCTTTAACACTTTCAACACCAAATAAGGTCTTAACATCAATAATCCCAATACCTCTAAGTTCAATAAAATGCCTAGTTATATCAGGTGCAGTTCCAATTAAGGTTTCGTCACTTACCTTTTTAATTTCTACAACATCATCTGATACCAGTATATGGCCTCTCTTTACAAGTTCAAGTGCAGCCTCACTCTTACCAATTCCACTTTCTCCAGTGATTAATATACCCTCACCATAAACATCTACTAATACTCCATGAATAGTTCTACGAGGTGCCAGTTCAACATTTAACCAACGAATTACTTCCGCCATAAATGAAGATGTAGTCTTTTCTGTTCTAAACATTGGAACTTTCTTTTCTGTTGCCATATCTATTAATTCTTGGTCTACTTCTAAATTCCTACAAATTACAAGACAAGGAATATGATACTCCATAAGTTTAGCAGCCGTCCTAAGCTTCTCTTCTCTTTTCATTCCTTGTAAATATGTGTATTCCACATAACCAATTACTTGCACTCGATCAGCATCAAAATGGTCAAAGAATCCTGCAAGTTGTAGTGCTGGCCTGTTTACATCTGGATGACTAATTGAAACACCAACATAATCTACATCGGGTGTAAGCACCTCTAATTTCATTTTTTTAACTAACTTTGATAATTGTACTGAATACATATTGGCATCCTTTCTGGTGTGCAGCTTCTGAAACAATGATTATTATTATTATATTACCTATGATATCACATTTTCAAATATACTTAAACTATATAAATTTGATT
>CAZOSE010000166.1:0-4868 GCA_964582385.1 uncultured Lachnospiraceae bacterium | reverse complement strand
GTTCTTATGATCTACTCTTCCTAATGTTCTAATGTTGCCGGTACTATATAGCATACTTTCTACAAGTGTTGTTTTACCTGCATCTACATGGGCTAATATACCGATTACTATTCTTTTCATTATTATCCCTACTTTTGTTTGTTCATTATTTGTATTACTGTATTGTTTTTATAAATGTCTTATTTTATCACTGTATTATTTTTATTAATATATTATTTTTATCACTGTATTGTTTTCTTCTTTGTCATTCCGAACCTTGTGAGTAATCTTATAAAGTACTCTAAACGAAAGATTCCTAGCTGTTCTGGGAATTACATGTTTTACATTATAATATTATGAATGAAAGGTTTACATTATTATATTATGAACTATACCCTTTATCAATAACGAAAGGTCTTTGTAAGTATATGACGTTTATTGTAATAATACAAAAAGGATTCATATTTAGTTCGGTTTATCTCTCTATTTCAATTGAATTTTTTCTAACTTTGAACATATTATTGACAATTACATATACTGATGATATAGTTAGTTACACAAGTAACTAACCAGCTTAGCCTCTACTTAATAAGTCTTTTATTATTTCGTGGCAAATTGTAAAAAGCTTTATAAACAGGCCATTTTTACAATGAATCACTAATAACCAAGTTGTAAAATTACTTACAGGAGGTGAAATTTTGATAGATACAAATTCTAATAAGTTAATTTATATACAAATTGCAGAAGCAATTGAAACTGAAATTCTTGTAGGAAACATAAAAGCTAACGAACAAGCACCTTCCACAAATCAGTTTGCAAGTTTATATCAGATTAATCCAGCAACTGCAAGAAAGGGTCTCAACCTTTTAGTAGATGAGGGTATTTTATATAAGAAAAGGGGCTTAGGAATGTTTGTTGTAGAAGATGCACGGAAGAAAATACTTATTAAAAGGCAAGATACTTTCTTTAAAGATACATTGCCTGAAGTCCTAAAAGAAGCCAAAAGGCTAGAAATTAGCAATGAGGAAATTTCTAATTATATCAAAACAATGAAAGGTGGAGAGGATTAATGTTAGAAATCACTAACTTAAATAAATCATATGGCAAAACAAAAGTATTATCTAATGTCAATCTACAAGTAGAAGAAGGCAAGATTTATGGTTTACTAGGACGAAACGGAGTAGGTAAAACCACATTACTTAACATCATTTCTAATCAAATTAGATCCGATAGTGGTGAAGCCAAACTATTTGGCAAAGATATTTACGAGAATAACGAAGCCGTTGAAAATATCTGTCTCATTAAAGAAAGTGGAATTCCTTCTGAAGAAAAAGTTAAAAAGATTTTTAAAGCAGCTAGAATATTATATAAAAACTGGGATGAAGAATATAAAAACACTTTAATTACAACTTTTAATTTAGATATGAATAAAAGATATCATAAACTCTCCCGTGGCAACCAAACAATAGTTGGACTAATCATAGGGTTAGCTTCAAGGGCAGCTCTTACAATATTTGATGAGCCTTCTCTTGGACTAGACGCAGCATTTAGATATAAGTTTTATAACATTCTCCTAGAAGACGCGGAAACTAATCCTAGAACTGTCATTATCTCAACTCATCTTATAGATGAAGTAACTAACCTATTTGAAGAAGTAATCATTTTAAAAGATAAGGAAGTATTCCTTAAAGATGAAGTCAGTACCCTTACTGAGAAAAGTTATTTCCTAAATGGCAGATTAGAACACATCTCACCTATAATAGAAGGAAAACAGGTTATAAACAAAGAGAATTTCGGTTCTTCAACAATCGTTGCACTCTTTGACGATCTCACCGAAGATGAAAAACAGCAACTAAAAAATAAGAATATAGATATAAGTAATATTCCACTTCAGAAGCTGTTTGTTTATTTAACAGAAATGAATTCAAATTTCCAAAAGGGAGAAGAAATATAATGGAAAGCTTAAAAAGAACAATCAGATTTTTGAATATTGATATGAAAAGCTCTGTTATCATATTCTGGATTGTTATGATCTTAGTAAACACAGGATCATATCTCCTTAATATTGCTAGTAGCATTAATATAAATACAAATAGCATCGCAATTGGTTTTCAAATAAGTGACGGTGAAATGTTAGGCCTAGTATCTGTTGCTGGTGCAAACATTATGCCAATGTTGATATTTTATACTGTTTATACTTATACAACTTATTATGAAGATCTACCAATTGCAATAGGTTTTAGTGGAACAAGAAAAAACTTCTTCCTATCAAATATCATTAACAATGTAATGGTAGCATTTATATTTGCATTAGTTCAAACGATTTTATTGAAAATAGATATTAAATTAGTAGAAAATCTCTACCTAGTGCCTTACACCAACTTTGGTGTTTTTAACTCTTTAGAGGATAATGTTATAATTATATTATTATCAATATTTTTAATATCCATTTGTTTTCTTGGTTTCATGAACTTACTTGCCTCTGCCAATTATAAATTTGGATATAAAATGTGGATTCTCCTTGCTGTGGCTTTCTTTGTAATAATGCCATTCTTAGGTTTTGAAATATTTTCTTTGTCATATAATTTGCTATCAAGAAGGATTGATTTCCTTCAATTTATGTTGTTAAGTCTAATTACAGTAATTACTTATGGGTTAAATAGTTTGTTTATAAGAGAAATAAATATTAAACCTAAATTAGCATAGCAAATACTAGATTATCATTATCTAAAAAGTCATTTTAAATCAATGAAACAAAAAAGGTCCAATTCTCAATTACATTTTGAAAATTGGACCACTTTAATGTGTCATAAAAATATCTTTTATTGAAATCTATTATTAAAACTTATTTACCCATTCATCAAAGGAAGCCATGAATCCCTGTAAAAATCCTTTTGATTCTTCTTTTATGTCACCATTGTCTTCATATAAGTCCATTACATTACCAATATATGCTTCAGCTGGTAGAGTTGGAACATTAAGGAATACTAGTACTTGGCGTAAGTGGTGATTTGCACCAAATCCAGCTATTGCTCCAGGGGATACACTTACAACTGCTCCTGGCTTGCCATTCCATATACTAGAACCATAAGGCCTTGAACCAACATCTAGAGCGTTTTTAAGTACGCCTGGAACTGAACGGTTATATTCTGGTGTTACAAATAAAAACCCATCATAAGCTTTTAGCTTTTCGCGGAAAGCCTTCCAGTTTTCTGGTGTATTTCCTTCATCATCATAATCTTGATCAAACATTTCTAAATGACCTATTTCAATATTTTCAAATTCCATTGATGCTGGTGCTACTTTTTTTAATTCCTCTGCTATTTGCTTTGAAAATGATTCTTTTCTAAGACTTCCTACTACTATTCCAATTTTTTTACTCATTTTAATTTCCTCCTATTATATCTTTATCTGATTTGTTTTTAGTTTTTTATATATTTAATACTCTATTTGCTCTTTCAAGAATGTTCCATTCCTAAGTTCAGTCATTGCTGTTTCAATTTCTCCTCTAGTATTCATTACTATTGGCCCAGCCCAGGATATTGGTTCTTCTAGTTTGTTTGAACTCATGAATAATATTTGGATATCTTCATCAAGAGCTTGTATATCTAATGATGTTCCTTCTGATAGTTTAACAGCTGTCTTTTCTTTAACTACTTCTTCTGCTACCTTTGCATCACCTAATAGCAAGAACACCATAACCGATTTATCTTCTTCCATTTCAACCTTGAACTTTTTATTAGCACTTAAATGGATATGATAATAATCTAGTGGAGAATATTTTGGTTGAAAACCTTTATGTTCTTTATATTGCCCACTTATTAATCTTAAAATTCCTCCATCAATAGGAATTTCTTCAATTTCATTTTTTTTAATACTATGGTACTCTGGGGATTTCATTTTATCCTTAGCTGGCATATTAAGCCAAAGTTGAACACCTAACATTCTTTCTGATGCTGGAAGCATTTCTTCATGCATAATGCCTGAACCTGCTGTCATCCACTGTACTTCACCATCTGTTATTGTATCTGAATTACCTAAGCTATCTCTGTGCATCATATTTCCACGAGATATTAAGCTAACTGTTTCAATACCTCTATGGGGATGCAGTGGGAATCCTGCCTCATAAGCTTTTGGATCAGTACTATCAAAGGAGTCTAACATTAGGATTGGATCGTAGGTTTCTACCGTTGTATTACCTAATACTCTAACCAAACTCACACCAGCACCATCTGTTGTCCTATAACCTGTAATTTTATCTGTTATTGTTCTTTTCACTTAAAAATCCTCCATTTCACTAATAAAATAGTTAGTAGCTATCAATTTTTTTTCTAACATTTACGTTAATATAGTAAACAATTACTTATTACTATATTAATATTAAACCACATAATGTTAATTATTCATAGCTCCATTTGGATTTCTTAAGTGGTGTTTTGATTCTGTTTGAATTATACACGAAAAAATTTCTTTCATCAGTGACTTAATTACAAAAGAAAACATCTTATCTTTTTGTGACTTAATTACATTATTTAGGACTAGCTTATTGACCTTTTGTATATTATTCGATACAATTAATTATAGGTCACTTAATAACGATTCCTATTTTCAGTTATTTTTGTCACTAAACAAAACTTAATACATAAATATATATATTATAATTCAAGGAGGAAAAATTATTATGAACGATAACAATGAAAAAAAAGTAAATGAAGGAAACCCTATGGATAAGAACGGATTAACTAAAGGCTCTTCAAGTAAGAATGACCGAAAAGGTAATGTAGCTGAACTTAAAACTGCAGCAGGTGCACCTGTTGCAAGTAATCATGATACGATGACTGCTGGACAACGTGGTCCAACTTTATTACAAGATGCATGGCTTATAGAAA
>CAZOSE010000165.1:0-4897 GCA_964582385.1 uncultured Lachnospiraceae bacterium | reverse complement strand
TAATAATAAAAAATAATCCCCAAAAAATAGGCCAAAGCTTGTTTTTCATGTAATCCCTCCATTTTTGTGTAATATTAAGTCCATTGTTAGCTGGCGACACTTAATATAACTATAACCATTTATAATTTTTATCTTACTTTATATATATTCACAAATCAATAAATATTTGATATTTTAACCTTTTCTTAATGTTTAATTTTCATGATAAATTAACTTATGATAAATATCATAAGCACAGCGGTCCACCTAAGATAATCCATCTGTTTATAATTTAATTGACTTTGTAGGTGCTATCCTTTAATATTTAGTCATTAATGTACAAGTTAAGGGGGCTTATTTATGTACCATTTTATTGTTAATCCAGGTTCAAGAGGAAACAAGGGCATAAAACTTTGGCAAATAATTGAAAAGTATTTAATTGACCATAATATAGATTATTCATATTACATTACTAATCCGAAAGTTTCAGCTGTTGAAATTATTAATAAAATCTGTAAGAGAAGTAGTAAAGATATAAAGATAGTAATATTAGGAGGAGACGGTACCATTAATGATGTTGTTAATGGCCTATCTAATGAACAGTTAGATAAAACCTCAATCGGCTACATACCCACTGGCTCTAGTAATGATTTTGCAAGAAGCCTTAAGATTCCAAGTAATCCACTTGTTAATTTAAAAAACATACTGGCTTCTAAAAACCACATAAATCTAGATATTGCCAAAATAACTAGCAACAATAAAGATATAAAATATGCTGTTAGTTCTGGAGTAGGCTATGACGGTTTCATTTGCCAACTAGCAAACCAGTCTAAAGCTAAGATAATTCTTAATGCCATTGGCCTAGGTAAATTTATCTACATATCTAAAGCAGTAGGTGCCCTGTTTAAGACACCATTTAATAGTGGAACAATTACTGTTGACGGCACAGAAGTTAAGAAATTTGAAAAACTTTTTTTTGTTATTAGCATGATTCATTTGTATGAAGGGGGAGGAATTAATTTTGCTCCTGGTGCTGATCCTACTGATGGACTCTTGTCTGTTTGTATAGCCCACGGTTTATCAAGGCCCAAGCTGCTTATTATGCTGCTTAATGTTCTAACTGGCACTCACATAAAGTTTGAGGGTGTAGAACTTTTTAAATGTTCGACTATAAAAGTACAATTAGACAAGCCTTGGGTTATGCATACTGACGGTGAAATTCCTGGCTCTTTTGATTCATTTGAGATTACTAGTTTACCACAAAAGCTCAAACTTATGATTTAGACAAGTTAGTAACTAGCAGAAAACCTAATTACCAAGGTTTTCCACCTAGACTTCCTAACTCTTATCCCAGAAATCATCTATGGTTTCCTTTAATTTGTCTTTGTTTACAACACTATAAGGAAACCATTCCCTTGGGAATAAGTTTTGATACTGCTCATATAGAAACCTATCATCTAAAAGCAAAATAGCACCTTTGTCTTCCATGGTTCTTATAACCCTACCAGCTGCCTGTAGAACCTTATTCATACCCTGGTAAAGGTAAGCATAGTCAAAGCCTTTGCCTGCTCTTTCATCATAATATTTTCTAAGAAGCTCTCTCTGTCCATCTACCATTGGCAGGCCAGGCCCTACAATTACGGCACCAATTAGACGATCTTTAGTTAAATCTATTCCCTCACCAAATATTCCACCAAGGACACAAAATCCTACTTTTGTAGTGTTTGGATTTTCTTTAAATTCATTTAAAAACTCTTCTCTTTCATTCTCATCCATATTATTTTTTTGTAAAATTAAATCCGGAAGCTCCCCTAGGGATAAATCCTCGGCTAGTTTGGCAATATCATTCATCATCTTGTAAGAAGAGAAAAACACAAGATAATTACCAACCTTCCCATTGGTAAATATTCTAATATAATCTAGGATTTTACTATATTCTTCAGCCGTTCTTCTAGAATAACGGGTACTGACTTCATCTGCAATAAGAGTAAGCTTGTTTTCTACTGGAAAAGGAGAAGGTGCATATATGGCATAATCGTCCTTTCTCCCACCTAACTGCTCCCTGTAATATTGAATTGGTAAAAGAGTCGCTGAAAAGAATATTCCACTTTTTATATTGTTAAGATAGGACTTAAGGTTATCTGAAGGATCTACACATAAGAGTTTGATCATCAAATCCATTTCATCAGAATAGTCAAGATAAATTAAGTACTTATCATTTAGTAACTCATACATATTTATAAAATGTAGCACATCAAAATATAGCTGTAATACTTCGTCCTTTTCATCAATTTCAGGATCAGATTCAAAGAACTCTGCAAAAGCAGATGCTAAGCTTGTTAATGAAATTGCAAAATCTGATATATCATCTATTAGTGAAAGCTTTTCCCACTCTCTTTTCCAATCTAACATATCTTTATTACACTTAGTTAAAGCACGGTTTAATTTTGCTGGTCTTTTTCCCACCAGTCTTCGGATTTTTAGTAGGTCTTTCTTATACAAAGTAGCGCTATACATACTGGATGCACGGTCAACAAGATTATGTGCCTCATCAATTAAAAACACATAATCTTGCTTTCTTTCGCTGAAATATCTTCTTAAGTATACATTAGGATCAAAGGCATAATTATAGTCACAAATAATAAAGTCTGTCCACATTGACACATCTAGACACATTTCAAAAGGACAAACTTTATGTTTTTCGCTATAATCTAAAATTACCTCTCTACTAATGTCATCTTCATTGTTAATAATTTCAAACATACAGTCATTTACCCTATCAAAATGACCTTTTGCTCTTTCACAAGCCACTGGATTACAATCGGGTTTATCTAGGATACATATTTTTTCTTTAGCCGTTATTATTAATGATTTAATTGAGAGTTTGTCTTCTCTTAGTATATTTAAAGTATCACTAGCTACTGTTCTAGTTATTGTTTTTGCCGTTAAATAAAAAATCTTACTGGTCTTTTCTTCACCCATAGCTTTTACTGTGGGAAATATAGTGGATATAGTTTTTCCTACACCTGTTGGAGCTTCAATAAAGAGCCTTTTGTCTCTAATTATTGATAAATATACATCTTTGATTAGTTTCTTTTGGCCTAGTCTATATTCAAAAGGGAATGTAACCTCTTTAATGCTCTTATTCCTTTTTATATTCCAGTGATATTGCCAGGATGCCCACTTTGCATATTCATTTACTAGTTCTATAAACCAAGTTTCTAGTTCCTTAAGTTGGTGGACATCATCAAAATACTTAATGGCTTCAGTTTCTAAGTTACAATAGGTTAGGCGTGTACCTATTTCTTCTAAGTTTTCTTGTTTGCCATAAATATATGCATAGCACATTGCTTGAGCTTTATGAACTTCTATTGGTTCTTTAAGATAGTTCAAGTCCATATATATTCCTTTTATTTCATCTATAATAACTTCATCCACATCATCGTTAATTAATATTCCGTCGCACCGTCCATCAACATATATCTCAAAATCTACTCCATCCCTTGATATAGGAAATGTAATATTAAGAGGTACTTCAGCAGTATAATCTGGTCCCATCTGTCTTTGTATCTTACGGTGAATACGGCTACCTTCTTGCATTGCTTCCATACTAGAAGGTCCTGTTCTACGGTTATCGATGTTACCAGACCTTAGGATAAACTCAACTAGGTTTCTAACAGATATATTTATTTTGTGTTTTATGGAATCATTATTATCTAGTAATTTTGTATCAATATTGTTTTCTTTGTTATTATCCATGTAAGTCCTCATTCTATCTAACTAAGAGTAAATCATTAAATTATATATAATTTAATATAACACATAAATATATAACACCAAACATTAATCCATAATTTTAGTATTGTTTATTTTCTCAAAGTATTTAGCAATTGCTGTATGATCAGTCTTTTCGAGCCCATCTGCTTTACATGATTGGAGTATTTCCATTACATTTGCAGATATAGGAACAGATATACTGTCATTATGGGCTGTATCAAGAGCATTTTGTAAGTCCTTAATATGTAACTCTATTCTAAATCCTGGTTTATAATTATCATCAAAAATTTTTTGTGACTTTTGCTCCATCACTTTACTTCCTGCACTTCCTCCTCGGATTGCTTCAAAAACACGTTTTGGATCTGCACCAGCTTTTTTAGCAAAAACATAAGCTTCACTTAATACAGAAATGTTGCCAGCTACAATCATTTGATTTGCTAATTTGGTAATATTACCAGTACCAGATTCTCCAACGTGCGTTACACTTGACGACATGGTCATTAGCAAGTCATAGTACTTATTAAATACTGTCTCTTTGCCACCAACCATGACTGTAATTGTTCCTTGGCTAGCTCCAATTTCTCCACCAGATACAGGAGCATCAAGGAAATCCACACCCATTTCTTTTAATTTCAAGTAAAATCCTTTACTAGCCAATGGACTAATTGAACTCATATCAATAACAGCTTTACCCGCTGACAGGCCTTCAGCTATACCATTTTCATCAAAAAGTGCAGAGTTTACATTTGATGAATTTTGTAGCATAGTGATTATTATGTCGGAATTCTTCGCAACCATCTTAGCATTTGCTCCAGCTATTGCTCCTTGGTCTACTGCTTTTTGTACTTTGGGAGGGTTAGAATCATAGACTGTAATTTCATATCCAGCTTTTATAATATTCTTAACCATTGGTAATCCCATTATTCCTAATCCAACAAATCCAACCTTATACATATTTGTAACCTCCTTGTTTTACATAAACTTCATAGGTAAATTTCAAGTTTGCTTTAGCCAGTTTCATAATTGAGTTCATCATATCATAAAAACCTAGCAAATACGCAAAGAAGATTTTAAATTCAAAGACATAATATAGTCTTCTTACTTAATCTGCTTCACCATTTGCTAGGTTTTATCTTTTACT
>CAZOSE010000164.1:0-4979 GCA_964582385.1 uncultured Lachnospiraceae bacterium | reverse complement strand
ACTTAATATTGCAGTTTAAAGAGGAAGGTCTAACTTCTATAATTATTTCTCATAAACTAAATGAAGTGTCTTATGTAGCAGACACAATTACAGTCCTTCGTGATGGTGCAACAATTGAAACTTTAGATAATAGTAATGAAAAGGTTGAAGAAGATGTAATTATAAAGGATATGGTTGGACGTGAATTAGTGGATAGATTCCCAAAACGTATCAACAAAAGTATTGGTGGTATTAATTTTGAAGTCGAAAACTGGACAGTACATCATCATATAAATACAGAACGAAAAGTGGTAGATGATGTCTCCTTAAGTGTCCATAGAGGTGAAGTTGTAGGTATTTCAGGATTAATGGGTGCAGGTCGTACTGAACTTGCAATGAGTATTTTTGGAAAAAGTTATGGAGAAAATATTAGTGGAAGATTAAAGATAAATAATGAAGAAGTAGAATTAAATAATGTTAAGCAAGCTATTGATGCTAAACTAGCCTACATAACTGAAGATAGGAAAGGTAATGGTTTGATCCTATCTGATTCCATACGGGTTAATACCACTTTGGCTAAAATGGAAAAAATATCGAGAGGGATTCATATAGATAAAGATTTTGAAGTAAAAGTGGCCAAAGAATTTGTTGATAGGTTAAACACAAAGTGTACATCCATAGAACAGGAGATAAACACACTAAGTGGTGGTAATCAGCAGAAGGTATTATTAAGTAAGTGGATGTTTACTGAGCCTGATATTTTGATTCTTGATGAACCAACAAGGGGGATTGATGTTGGTGCTAAATATGAAATCTATTGTATCATCAACGAATTAGCCAGCGAAGGAAAATCAATAATTTTTATATCTTCTGAAATGCCTGAATTATTAGGAATGTGTGACCGAATCTATATTATGAATGAAGGCATGATTGTTGGTGAATTAAGTCAAGAAGAGGCAACCCAAGAAAAGATAATGTCATCAATACTAAAAACCAGTAAAGGAGTCTAGCTATGAGTAGCAAAGCGAATGTTTTTAAGAAGAATACAATGTTAATTGCATTGATTGTAATTACTATATTTTTTGCAATACGTACTGATGGTACTCTGCTTGTACCTCAGAATGTAACCAATCTTATTGCCCAAAACGGATATGTAGTTATATTAGCTGTTGGTATGTTAATGTGTATATTAACAGGTGGTAACATTGACCTTTCCGTTGGTTCTGTAGTTGCACTTGTAGGTGCTCTTGCAGGAAAATTAATTGTTACATACAAAATGAATATATATCTTAGTATAATAATATGTTTGATTGTAGGGATAATAATTGGTATGTGGCAGGGATACTGGATTGCCTATATACGTATACCAGCCTTTATTGTAACCCTGTCTGGTATGCTTCTTTTTAGGGGTATTGCATTAATAATTCTAGATGGACTGACAATATCACCCTTTCCAGATAATTATCTAAACTTATTCAATAGTTTTGTTCCAGATCCTTTTGGAAATGAAAAGGTGAATATTTTATCTATTATAATCGGCCTTCTTGTATGTGTTATGTATTTACTTTCACAAATATATAAGCAAAACAATAGGATGAAAAAGGGTTATAAAAAGGAAAAGGCAAGAATCCTTATAACAAGAGCCACAATTATTTCGGTAGTTATTCTTTTATTAACATATTCTTTAGCAAGGTATAAAGGTATACCAGTTATATTAATATTATTAGTACTAATAGTGCTTGTATATCATTATTATTTATCAAGTACAATGCCAGGTCGCTATTATTATGCAGTTGGAGGTAGTGAAAAAGCTGCCAAGCTAAGTGGTGTAGATACAAATAGAGTTTTATTTACAGCTTATACTAACATGGGATTTCTAAGTGCCGTTGCAGCTCTTGTGTGTGTTGCCCGTTTTAACTCGGCTGCACCAACAGCAGGGCAAAGTTACGAAATGGATGCAATTGGCTCATGTTTCGTAGGTGGTGCATCTGCATATGGCGGAATAGGTACTGTACCTGGTGTTTTAGTTGGTGCAATATTTATGGGAGTCCTAAATAATGGTATGTCTATTATGGGTGTAGACTCTAATATACAAAAAGCAGTTAAAGGTTTAGTTTTGTTAGCAGCAGTTGTTTTTGATGTAGTGAGCAAGCAGCAAGCTAAAACTTCATAGAGTACATATTTGCTAAAATTATTAAAAGCTAGGCCCTGTGCCTAGCTTTTTGTTTGAAAACAATAAAGCAACTTAAATGAGAGATAGTAAACTTGATTAAACATTAGGAGGAGAGATAATATTATTGACAACCTGGTCTATATATTGTAGACTTGAAACATAAGTAAGTTCTAGACTAGGAGGATTATCATGAAAGAATATAAACTAACAGAAAGTGAAGAAAAGTTTGCAGAACTTATCTGGCAAAGAGAGCCAATTGGTTCTGGTGAACTTGTGAAAATATGTGAAAAAGAAATGGATTGGAAGAAATCCACTATGTATACAATGCTTAAAAAGTTGTGTGAAAAAGGCATTTTCCAAAATAAAGATGCTATAGTTACTTCTTTAACCACCAGGGACGAATATTACTCCAATCAGAGTATAAGCTTTGTTAAGGATACATTTGGAGGTTCATTACCAAAGTTCCTAACTGCCTTTATAAGCGACAAGAAACTAAACAATCAAGAAGCTGAAGAACTAAAAAAGCTTATTGATAAGTATAAGGAGAGTTAAAGATGGGCCAACTACTGCTTACGATTTTAAATATGAGTTTTACTGCATCTTATGTTATTATGTTTGTTATAATTATTAGGCTGCTGCTTAGAAAAGCCCCCAAATCCATATCATATGCTTTATGGTCTATTGCAGGGTTTCGTCTTGTAATTCCATTTTCATTTGAAAGTGTAATAAGCTTAATCCCAAGGAAGATAAATATTAGCCCTATTCCTCATAATATTATATATCAAGAAAGACCAAGGATTAATAGTGGGATAGAAGTTATAGATTCAGCTGTAAACAGACTTCTTCCACTAGCTACTGCCCAGGCAAGTGCAAATCCCTTACAGATTGCAGTAGAGCTAGGAGCCTATGTTTGGGCTATCGGAATAATAGCACTCCTTTTTTATAGTATTGTTTCTGTTTTAATTTTAAAGACAAAACTTAAAAGTGCTAAACTATTGGAAGATAATATATACCAAGTGGAATATTTGAAAACTCCTTTTGTTCTTGGAATAATAAAACCTAAGATATACTTACCATATGGTATTAATGATGAAGAAAAAGACTACATTTTGCTCCATGAACAGATCCATATAATGCGAAAAGATTATATAATTAAACCTCTTGCTTTCTTAATCCTGACTATTCATTGGTTTAACCCTCTTGTATGGATTTCATTTATATTAATGAGTAAGGACATGGAACTATCATGTGATGAAAGAGTTCTTAGACAAATGGATGGAGAAAACAAAAAGTCTTATGCCAACACACTTTTGTCCCTAGCAACAAAGAAGCAAATTCTAAATGGAGGTCCACTCGCCTTTGGTGAAGGTAGTGTTAAAGGAAGAATAAAAAATGTATTAAACTATAAAAAACCAAAGTTTTGGCTTGTGGTAATTTTGATTATTCTTCTTATAAGAGTGGGAATTGGTTTAATATCAAATCCATATAGTGCTATGGAAAAAGCTAGCTATGAAGAGAGTTTATGGGCAGGACGTACAGAATATATTGGCGATAATTCTGCAGTGGGTAATCTTATAAGTTTACTTCCTATTCCAGAAGGTTTACAATATGACCACCTTAAACTTCACACCAAAGAAAGACCTTATGGTGTTGAAATTATATACAAAGAATCAAGTGAAGCATCTAATAGCATAGATGTAGAAGATAATAAGTTATTAAGTCTACTTGAGAGCAATTCGGTAATCCTACTTGCCCTTATTGATAATGCAGATCAAATTATGTCTAGGATAATAAATACTGAAGATGACTTTTTATATGTAATAAATCGAGAATGGGCAGATGATTTAGTTGGTAGTGATGTTAGGGATTATGCAAAAAGTACTGAAAAGCTTGGCGAATTAATAGCTTTAGTTAATTCAAGACAGTTTTCAGATAATAAGTCTAGATCAGAAAATAACTTCCAAGGCAATAATATGGAAAGTGTCTTACCAGAAAGCTATATTCTAATAGAAGCTGGTAAATGGCCTAAAACCACATATACTTCTAATATACCAGGTCCAAATTCAGGAACAGTTGTAAATGGATGGATTGATACTGACAGGGAATACTGTTATATTGAAATGGAAAGGAAGGTTAGCTATTATGAAAAAACATAAAATATATTCAATGAGTTTTGCTAGAGTTTATCCACTTTTAGTAAAGAAAGTTGAAAAAAAGGGACGTACTAAAGAAGAAGTAGATGAAATCATTCGCTGGTTGACTGGATACAACCAGAAGGAGCTAGAGGTTCAACTAGAAAAAGAGACAGACTATGAGACTTTCCTGATAGAAGCACCAGAATTAAACCCTGCAAGGAAATTAATCAAAGGTGTAATATGTGGAGTGAGAGTCGAGGACATCGAAGAAGCAACAATGCAGGAAATAAGATATTTAGATAAACTAGTTGATGAATTAGCAAAAGGAAAAACCATGGAGAAGATTCTTAGGAAATAGGAGGAATGTCTATGGAAAAGTTATTAATAGTTGATGATAATAAGCAAATTACTTCAATATTAGAAGAGTATTCTAAAAAAGAAGGCTATAAAACCATAATCGCCCTAGATGGAGAGCAAGCTCTAAAATTGTTTGAAAAAGAGAATCCAGATTTAATATTATTAGATGTTATGATGCCTAAGAAAGATGGATTTAGTGTAGTTAGAGAAATTCGTATAACCTCTAATGTACCTATAATAATGATCACAGCCCGTGGTGAGGATTATGAACGAATCATGGGACTTGAAATTGGGGCTGATGATTATATAGTAAAGCCATTTTCACCAAGTGAGGT
>CAZOSE010000163.1:0-4992 GCA_964582385.1 uncultured Lachnospiraceae bacterium | reverse complement strand
GGCTCACATTGCAGGGCTTGTTGCTACAGGTCATCATCCAAGTCCTATTCCATATGCACATGTAGTAACAACGACTACACATAAAACCCTTAGGGGACCACGAGGTGGATTAATTCTATCTAGTGAAGAGTTTGCAAAAGAACATAAGTTAAACAAATCAGTATTCCCAGGAACCCAAGGTGGACCACTTATGCATACAATAGCAGCTAAAGCTATATGTTTCAAAGAGGCCTTACAACCTTCCTTTAAAGAATACTCAGAAAAGGTAATTAATAATGCTAATGCTCTAGCAAAAGGGCTACAAAAACGTGGATTTGATTTAGTTTCAGATGGAACAGATAACCACTTATTACTTGTGGACCTAAGAAGCAAAGGTGTAACAGGAAAAGTAGCAGAAGAATTACTTGATACAGTAAAAATAACATGTAATAAAAACACAATACCTAACGATCCAGAAAAGCCAGGTATAACTAGTGGAATCAGACTAGGAACACCTGCTGTTACATCAAGAGGAATGGATGAAAGCGACATGGATACAATCGCTGAAGCTATTAGTCTAAGTCTTGAAGACGTAGAAGCAAACAAAGACAAGGTTCTATCTCTAGTTGATGAATTAGCTAAGAAGTATCCATTACCTTACTAGTTATAATATATTAATTTTAAAATAATCACCTATTTTTAAGTTTATACTTTAAATAAGTGATGAGATATAAGAAGGCTGTGTTTTTGTCCTATGAACTGATCCATATAAGTTAGACCTAAAATCTAAACTATGGGAGATTAGTTTTTATGACAAAAGCACAGCCTTTTTCTATAATCTAATTAAACCATCTTCTTATATCATCTTTTTACATTAAATCTATTGATTTATTGGTAAATATTTTGGTTAAAACCCTAGAGGCTAAAACCAGGGCAACAATAACTACGCCTGTTATACAAAGATATTTTACTACATCAGTTACATTAACCTCTACAACTACCTTATTACCTGGATTTTCATGTTTCTTTACATATTGATTCATATAAATCCTCCTTTTCAATAGTCTATACTTTAGTTTCGCAAATACAAATAGTCTATAATAAAAGTATAACACTAATTTATAAAAGTAACTATGAAAAACAAATAAATCAAGAAAGTTTTAAAGTTATTATTTACGATTAATTTCGGCAATATACATATAGAACAAGAAAAAAATGGTAAGAAGTGTATATAGGCTATTTCTTGCTGAAATACCATGATTATGGTATACTTTGCCTGTATAAATAAATAATTAACAAGTCAAATTGTTCTTTGATTTGTTGTAAGATGAATGACTATTAATAATGAATTAGATTTAATATTGAAAGTTGGTTATTGAATGGCTAAAAACCTATATATATCTGAAAAACCAAGTGTAGCTAGAGATTTTGCTGGTGCACTAAAGGAAAACTTTAGAACAAATGATGGGTATATGGAATCAAATAATTCTGTTATTACCTGGTGTGTGGGTCACTTAGTTACTATGAGTTATCCTGATGCTTATGATCCAAAGTTAAAGAGATGGAGACAAGAAGATCTTCCTTTCTTACCTAAGGAGTATAGATACGAAACAATTCCTAATGTTAAGAAGCAATTTAATATAGTAAAAGGCTTATTAAAAAGAGATGATATTGGAGTTATATATGTATGTACAGACTCTGGACGAGAAGGAGAATATATTTATCGTCTTGTGGATCAGATGGCTAAAGTTCCAAAGAATATAAAAAAGCGCCGTGTATGGATTGATTCCCAAACAGAAGATGAAATACTAAGAGGTATTAGGGAAGCTAAGCCCCTATCCTCCTATGATAACTTATCGGATTCGGCATATTTAAGAGCCAAGGAAGATTATTTGATGGGAATTAATTTTTCCCGTATTCTGTCTTTAAAATATGGTTCCCAATTAAACTCATACCTACAAACCCAAAAGTATGCAGGGATTTCTGTAGGTAGGGTAATGACATGTGTACTAGGCATGGTAGTTAAGAGAGAGATTGAATTTAGAGAATTTGTCACAACCCCTTTTTACAGGGTTAATGGTAACTTTATATATTCGGGCCAAAGCTTTGATGGTGAGTTTAAGGCAGTGGAAGGGTCTAAATACTTTAACTCCCCTTTGTTATATAAAGATAATGGTTTTAAAGAGCTTCCAGTTGCCCAGAACTTTGTTAAAGAGTTACTAAGTGGTGAAGCTAACTTTGAAGAGATTAGTGATAAGGGTAAAAAAAGTTATATACATAAGCTAGGCCCGGAAGAAAACATGCAGGCATTGGTTGGGGCTTTGGAGAAGAAAAAAGAAAGAAAAAATCCATTATTACTTTTTAATTTAGCTGAGTTACAAAATGAATGTTCAAAAATATTTAAAGTAAGTCCAGACCAGACTTTAAAAATAGTCCAAGATTTATATGAAAAGAAACTAGTAACTTATCCAAGAACAGATGCAAGAGTACTATCTACCGCTGTAAGCAAAGAAATAGATAAGAATTTACGTGGATTAACGAATTATATGTATGGTGGTGAATACGCAAAAGAAATTCTAGAAAAAGGAAGTTATAAAAATCTTGAAAAAACTAGATATGTAAACGATAAACAGATAAGTGACCATTATGCTATCATACCAACTGGTCAAGGGCTAAATGCCTTAAACTCTCTTCATCCTACTAGCAAGAAGGTTTATGAAATAATTACTAGAAGATTTTTGGCTATATTTTATCCTCCAGCAATATATAGAAGGATTAGTATAACTGCTGTAATTGAAAAAGAGAGCTTCTTTAGTTCATTTAAAGTGTTGGAAGATGAGGGATATTTAAAGATAATGACTAATTCTTTTCAGAACAAAAAGAAAGAAGATAACAATGATTCTGATGATGAAGGGGAAGCTTCTGACGACGAGAATAAAAAGGGAGCTAATGGTTTTGACCCAGATCTAATAGCAGCAATAGGTAAATTAAAAAAGGGAATGTATATAGATGTTAAAGGATTTACAATAAGGGAGGGAGAGACATCTCCACCAAGACGCTATAATTCAGGTTCTTTAATACTAGCAATGGAAAATGCTGGTCAATTAATTGAAGATGAAGAACTACGAGCTCAAATAAAAGGTAGCGGAATTGGTACTAGTGCAACACGAGCAGAAATATTAAACAAACTAACTAAAATTAATTACTTAAATTTAAATAAAAAAACTCAAATTATTACTCCAACCCAAATGGGAGAAATGATTTATGTAATTGTAGCCTCATCAATAAAGTCCCTACTTAACCCAGAGCTTACTGCTAGTTGGGAAAAAGGTTTGACTTATGTTGAGAAAGGTTCAACTACAAAAGAGGAGTACATGGAAATATTAGAGGATTTTGTTACTCGTAATACTAATAAAGTCAAGCAGTCATCTAATAATGGAAAATTAAATACATACTTTGACTATATCTCAAAGTTTTATTAAAATAATCTTTAAATTAGGCATACTATATTACAAGATTGCTTTCATAAGTTTATATATAAAGGAGACGAATTAATGATAGAAAATCTTAAAGTAGAGAATTTGTTTGATAAGAGCCAAACTATTGCACATGAGCTATTTACTAGTGGAAGATATCCATGGGAGATATTGCCTGAGATAAGTGATTTTATCTTAGAGCTAGGTCCTAGACTTGCTGAAGATGAATATGACAAAATAGGAGATAATATCTGGATTGCTAAAAGTGCGAAAGTAGCTGACAATGCAAGTATAACTGGTCCTGCAATTATAGGAAAAGACGCAGAGATTCGCCACTGTGCATACATTCGTGGTAATGCTATAGTTGGTGAAGGAGCTGTTGTTGGTAATTCTACAGAGCTTAAAAATGTCATATTGTTTAATGAGGTTCAAGTCCCTCATTATAATTATGTAGGAGATTCTGTTTTGGGATATAAAGCCCATATGGGAGCTGGCTCTATTACTTCCAATGTTAAGTCTGATAAAACCCTAGTTAGTATAAGTTGTGGTGTAGAAAAGATCCCTACTAATATAAAGAAGGTAGGAGCTTTGATAGGAGATTATGTTGAGGTCGGCTGTAATGCAGTCTTAAATCCTGGCTCAGTTATAGGAAAAAACTCTTCTATATACCCCCTAACTATGGTTAGAGGATATATCCCTGAAAACTCAATCTGCAAAAGTACTAATGTAATTATATCCAAGGAATAATAGTAGAGAATAGGTCTTTATGAATGAGCCGCCCACACTGGTGACTTTAGTTGTGACTAGTTCACCTTTAATTTAATAGGTGAAGTTTTTAAAGTCTAAGGATGATTCAAGGATTTTTACTATGGCTTCTAATCCTTCCTTATCTGAATTATCAAAGCGGTTTAGTATTGGACTATCTATGTCTAGTACGCCTATAACTAGACCTTTGTGAAATATAGGAATTACTATTTCAGAAAGAGAGGCACTATCGCAGACTATGTGACCAGGAAACTCATGGACATCTGCTACTACAATCGTTTCTTTTTGAGTATAAGTAGTGCCGCATACTCCCTTACCAAAAGGAATATGCACACAGGCGACTTTTCCTTGAAAAGGGCCTAGTAGTAATTCATTGCCTTTTACTAGATAGAAACCTAGCCAGTTAATTTTGTCTAGTGCGTCATATAATAAGGCACTTATATTACTGAGTCCAGCTATAACATGAGGTTCTCCTTCTAGGAGGGAAGATACTTGTTTTTGTAGTAATAAGTATAATTCTGATTTGCTTTTTGATTTATTTTCTTCTAAATTTTTCATGGATGCTCCTTATGTGTTTCTAATGTGATAAGTATATTATAATTAAAGGGGGTACATTATGTCAATTATTGAAATGAGTAATGTTAGTAAAAGCTTTGGTAAAGTAATCGCCCTAGATAAAGTAAGCCTTAAAGTAGAAAAGGGAGATGTCTATGGATTCATGCCAAATATATTAGCAGTTCCACCACTAGCTTTAATAATTCCTAGCAGTATA
>CAZOSE010000162.1:1378-4994 GCA_964582385.1 uncultured Lachnospiraceae bacterium | reverse complement strand
TCTTAAGTTTAGATTATATCCTGCTGGGAAATCTTTAAGAACTACAGCTTTAATAATATTCTCATAAGGCTCAAGTCCATCTTGAACCCAATTATCTTCATGTGAAGCATGATATTCAAAAGTAAACCCTATTTGATTACGGGAGGTTGGACCGTTATGATATGTGTTTGACCTTCTAACTAGAGTATTTTCGTCACTATTAATTCTTACTTGTCCGCAAGATATCTGATAAATCAATCCACATATTCCACCATAATAATTATTACTGTCTTCACCTGGAAAGTCAACATACTGGCCAAAGTTTATAAACTCTCCATTAATCCAAACAGCATAGTCTGAATCAGAAGATATCTCTAAGGTTGCACTATCAAAAATTTCAGTTAGGCTAAACCTCCTAGAAAACTCAAAGTAGTGATTAGGTGCAATATGATTCGAATACTCTGGATGGCCAATCCAAAAAGCTCCTTTTTTATTAAAATCCTTTACCAAGTTTCAACCTCCTTGAATGTCTCTTAAGAAAACAAATAAATAATCAAAAAAGCCAGAAAGTTAATCAAAATAATCCCTTCCCGGCTTTATTACCAAACTATGTGCGCCTGAAGGACATAAAATAAATTTATCCTTTAACTGAACCAATCATAATACCCTTAACAAAATGTTTCTGAACAAATGGATATACACATAATATTGGAAGGGTTGAAACCACTATAACACCATATTTGATAGTCTGGGCTAGTTTCATTTTATATTCTGCAGATATAGCATCAAGGCCAGTCATATCAACACTTACATTATTTGATATTAGCAAATCCCTTAAAAACGTTTGAAGAGGAAGTAATTCTTTTTTATTTATATAAATAAGTGCAGTAAAGAAATCATTCCAGTGAGCAACGCCGTAATAAAGAGCTATTACTGCTATAATTGGTTTTGATAAAGGTAATACAATCCTCATCAAGTATTGCAGGGAGTTAGCACCATCTAACTCGGCTGCTTCTTGCAAGCTGTATGGGATACTTGAAATAAAATATGTTCTAGTAATAATTATATTATATATAGAAACGGCTCCAGGAATTATCATAGCCCAGACCGTATTTGTTAAACCTAAATCCCTAACAACCATATATGTAGGAATTAATCCACCACTAAAATACATGGTGAACATAAACATTAACATAAAAAAGTTTCTAGGAACAAAGTCTTTTCTAGAAAGGGGGTAAGCTGCACATATTGTAAGTACAACATTTATTATAGTACCTACTACTGTATAAAAGATTGTATTTCTATAGCCAATCCATATACTAGAATATTCTATAATCTCTTTATAGGCATCTAGATTAAAGTTAACAGGAAACAGGACTACTTCACCATTCCAAACAGCGGCAGGATCACTAACCGATGCGATTAGAATAAACCATAATGGCCAAATAAAAACAAATAGTAAAACAACCATTGCACCTAAGTTAAATACATCAAACACTTTATCTGAATTGAAAAGACGTGATATTATGTTACTTTTTCCACTATCTTTATTAGCAATACTATTTTTCATGATTTTCCTCCTACCATAAACTTTCTTCTGTAAATTTCTTAGATAAACCATTTGCAAGTAGAAGCAGAGCAACATTTATTACAGAATTAAATAGGCCAATTGCTGTTGAGTATCCATAGTCATTATTAATCAAGCCCACACGGTAAACAAATGTAGATATAACGTCGGAGGTTTGCATGTTCAAAGAGTTTTGAAGTAAAAATATCTTCTCAAATCCTACATTCATAAGTTGACCCATATTTAGAATCAGAAGCATCATAATTGTTGGTCTGATTGATGGAAGGTCAACATGCCACATCCTTTTAAATATACTAGCACCGTCCACAATAGCTGCTTCATGCATTTGATAATCCACACCAGAAAGAGCAGAAATATATATAATAGAACTAAAGCCCATTCCTTGCCAGACACCACTCCAAACATAAATAGATTTAAACATTTCTGGCCTAGAAAGAAAACTAACAGATTCTCCACCGAAAAACTCTACAACCTTATTAATAATACCAGTATCTACATCCATGAAAATTATTAACATACCAGCCATAACAACTGTAGATATAAAGTAAGGTGCGTAAGATACCATTTGTACTAGTTTTTTTAAATTTTTACTTCTAAGGTAATTGAGCATTAAAGCAAAAATAATTGGAATAGGAAATCCAACTACCAAGCTATATACACTAATACCTATTGTATTTTTTATAAGTTGCTCAAAACTATAGGAAGAAAAGAATCTTTTAAAATGATCGAGTCCAATAAAAGCACTGCCCCAAATACCTTTTTTTATGTGGTAGTTTTTGAAGGCTAGTTGAACTCCATACATAGGTCCATATGAAAAAACTAGGTAATAGATAACAACCGGTAAAATCATCAAATATAATATATAGTTTTTTTTCATATCTGCTATCAGACGAGCACCTAAACTATTTTTATTTTTAGGCTTGTTATTATTGTTAGTCATATCACTCTTCTTTTTAGTCTTGAAGATACCACCACTTTTTGCTTTGCTTGTAGTTTGCTTCACACAAGTGCTCCTTTCTTTTAAAGGGAAAGCATTACGCTTCCCCTTTATATTATAATTACTTATTTTGTAGCTGTGTAAGCTGTTTGATATATTTCGATTAGTTGTTCAACTCCCATATTATTAAGAGTTGCTATGTATTCATCCCAACTACTTGAAAGTTCTAATTCACCAGTTGTAACCTGTGCAATAAATTGATTGATATATACATCAACGTCCGCTTTAATAGTTGATAATGTCATTGCATCTTCATCAGAGATATGAAGTGCAGGAAATGGTTCAGCACCAATCTCTACTACACGATTACGTTCATCTGTTAGATATTTTTCATTTTCGTCAGTCATTCCAGTAAACCATAGGTCTGGTTGAATAGAAGGATGAAGAGCTGCACCTTGAAGTGCACCACTTGCACGTACAGTACCTACATCATTACCATATTCTCCATCTAAAACCCATTCCCAAGTTCCATCATCATTTACTTGATATGTAGTTCCTTCAACACCTAACCAAGCTAGAATTCCGCCTTCTTCAGTGTAGAATTGATCGATCCATGCCATAGCAACTTCTGGGTTCTCGCAAGCATCAGTTATAGCAAAAGTCCCTGAAGAAATACCTGGGTTAACCGGTAGTGCACCTTCTTTAAATGGTGTTAAAATTTTATATTCTTTATCTCTTTCACGTCCTACTGTTAAAAATGCACCTGCATCAAAGAATGAGCCGATTACATCACCAGAAGCACCAACTGCTTTTTGTTGTTCTATCCCTTGAGTAAAGCTGTTCTTGTCTAATAAACCTTCACTATATAGTTTTGTAAGATATTCTACAAACTCTTTAAATACATCTGTAGTTGGTACATAAGTCATTTCGCCATCTACAACAGCTAAGTTAGTACCTGCATCATAAGGAAGACCAAAATAAGGAATTAGGAAATTTACTGGTGTAGCATCAGCTGTATTCATTAATGGAATCTCATCGTTAGGATCACCATTTCCATTAGCATCTTCTTCTTTAAAAGCTTTTAAAACATCATATAGTTCTTCTAGATTAGT
>CAZOSE010000162.1:0-1317 GCA_964582385.1 uncultured Lachnospiraceae bacterium | reverse complement strand
AGCTAGCCATTCTTGGTTCATAAATAATACAGGACCTGCTGGAGATGGGCGGTCAATTTCTGGTAAAGTATATATATTTCCATCAGATGATGTAATATATTGCCATCCATTTCTTTCATCTAATATTTTTTTAATATTTGGTGCATATTCCTCAATTAAATCATTTAAAGGTATAAGAACCCCTTGGCTTCCATACTTTTCTGCTTCTTGAGGACTAATTCCTGCTTTATAAAATACATCTGGATAATCTTGTGAAGAGAAAGCTAAACCCTTCTTTTCAGGAAGATCACTTCCCATAGATGATTGAACATCCCACTTTACATTTGTAGCTTCTTCTAAATGTTTCATTGCAGCATTATTAGAAAGGTCATGCTCACCATTCATGATAGCAAACATTGACAGCTCAACTGCCTCTTCTAAAGGAAATGTAACATCTTTTACATCTACATTTGATTCTGCACCATTTTTGTCACCATCTTCTTTAGAATCTGTGTCATTATCTTTACCACCACACCCAACTAGTAATACCATTACTAGTGTGAAAATTAACAAAATTGAAAATTTCTTTTTCATAATTGTTCTCCTTCTTAAATTGTCATTGTCCTATTGATTTAAGTAATTACAGCAACTGTATTATTGCTTTTTACTTTAGTTTTGTATTGTATCGATACATACAACTGGAAGTATATCAACTCAAAACCTAACTTACAACAAACATTATTTTTACAAAATATTAATATCTTGTATGTTATGTATTACCCTGGATATATCAGCCTTTTGTCACTAAAAGGTTACGAGAGATACAATTTTAAAATCCTTAATTTTAAAATTGTATGTCCTAAAACCTTAAAGTAATTAGTCATAATACAAGGATTTAAACTAAATAAAATATTTTATAATCTTTTTTAGTAACTTACCTACTATTATTTTTTTAAAAATATGATATAATTAATTGGCGTAAACTCCCACACATTTTGTGTGTTTTTTATTTTTGGATAGGAGGAAGAATATTAAAGTGGACATGTTAAAAAACAAAAACAAGACTTTTATCAGATATTTTATATCTTATTTTCTTATATCAACTGTAATCTTTTTTGCTTTTGTTCTCTTTACTAATTATAAATTCCAACAAGTTTCTGATAAATCAACCCAGTATCAGAACGAAACCACACTTAAACAAGTTGAAGACATGATCAAAGACACATTTCTTGAAATAAACCAAGGTAGCACTCATTTGCTAAATGATGTTAACCTAATACTCTCTCGTTATACTAGCGATGATTATATAAAATATAGTGCAGCTAGAGAATTAAAGCA
>CAZOSE010000161.1:0-5007 GCA_964582385.1 uncultured Lachnospiraceae bacterium | reverse complement strand
TTACTAAACCCTTTAATCCAGAGGAACTTATTGCAAGGGTTAAGTCTCAGCTTAGGAGGTTTACTACTCTAAACCTAGATAATAATAATGATAAGAGCAAGAATGTTGTGCTAAGTAACCTTATTATGAATAGGGATGACCATAGAGTTATTGCATATGGCAAGGAAGTCAAATTAACACCAATAGAGTTTAACATCTTATTCTTACTAGCTTCAAACCCAGGAAAGGTATTTAGCACTGAGGAAATATTTGAAACTGTCTGGAATGAAAAGATGTTTGATGCTAATAATACAGTAATGGTTCATATTAGAAGGTTACGTGAAAAGATAGAAATGGATCCAAGAGATGCTAAAGTCATTAAGACTGTATGGGGCGTTGGCTACAAGGTAGAAAAGAGAATTTAGTGGACCAAACCCTAATAACCAAAGAAGAAAGTTGGAGAAAAATTGAAAGGTAAATTAGTTAGCAGTTTTCGAATTGAGATAGTCTTATATAGTCTTCTAAGCCTGATGCTTACCCTGCTTTCGGAAAGTGTTTTATTTAGTTTCATATATTTGATAATTAAACTTATAAACCCGATATATCTTGAACAATTAAATGGCACATTTAAAAGTGAAGGCTTCAATAATTCTAATTTCAATTATCCCTCTAACAATAGTGCCCTAAATAGTAGTTTGGGTGACTATAGGCTTCGTGAAGATATTAATATTTCAATACATCTAAACAGGGAGCTTTTCTTTACTGTTATTATTTTAGCTATTTCCATTGGAATTGCATTCTTTATTTTCTACTTTCTATTATTAACAAGAAAGTTTACCAAACATCTAAAGAATATTTCCTATGGAATAAAGGAAATATCAACAGGTAATTTTAAACATAGGATTCCAATAGAAAGTTTAAATGAGTTAGGCCATATATCACTAGGTCTAAACAAGATGGCTAATAGGCTTGAGCGGACTACCGAAGATAACGAGAAAAATGAGAAAAATAAGAACGCTATTATTACTAGTTTGGCCCATGACCTTAGGACTCCTCTAACTTCTATAACAGGGTATTTGGATTTGTTGGCTAATAATACATCACTATCCGATGAGACTAGGGAACAATACTTGAAGGTTGTCTATAATAAGTCAATGAATTTGGAGAATTTAATCGAGGACTTATTTGACTATACAAGGGTATCCCTTGGGGAGATAAGTATCCATAAGACTACTATTAATATGTCCCAATTCGTAAATCAATTAGTTGATGAATTCTATCCTGGTTTTCGTGAAAATGAATTAGAATATGTTGTGAAAATTGAAGGAAGCCACATCTATATAGATGGGGACGGAGAGCTAATTGCAAGGGCTATAAGCAATTTGATTTCAAATGCTATCAAGTACGGAAAAGATGGCAAGATGGTTAATGTTTATTTGAAGAAGGAACATGGTAAGGTAGTACTACAGATTGTTAACTATGGTAAGCTAATTCCTGAAGAATCCCTGCCCCATTTATTTGAACGTTTCTATAGGGTAGAAGGTTCTAGGTCTTATGAAACAGGAGGAACAGGACTGGGCCTATCTATAGCTAAGGAAATAATTGAATTACATGGTGGCACAATAAGTGCAAGTAGTGATTTTTATGGAACGGTATTTGAAGTAAGACTAGATGCAAAGGAGGTTGAAGCTGATGAACAAAAGATATAGAGTATTTATGATACTTTTTCTATTAGTCTTTATAGCTAGTGGAATTAATATGACTTCCCTAAGTGTATTCGCAGCCAAAGCCCCCTTAATTGAACCAGAGCCTTATACAGAGTTTGATTCAATTACCCTAAGTAACAGTGCACATTCAGACATCACTATGACATACTCCTTTGGCTACAACTTCTACGGCAAGTACGGTAGGCAAATCCCCATCTTTGCAGAACTTCAAAACATCAATGAAGACTTTAGGGGCTGGCTTGAAGTCTCTATCCCTTTAGTGGAAAAGGGCAAGATATACCGCAAGGAAGTAGACCTTCTAGCAGGAGAAACTAAAAAACTTTCAATGCTAATACCCCTAATGGGAGGATTTGGCCAAGTTGAAATTAAGCTAATTGATGAACATGATAGCATTGTATTAGAAAGCATTAACCCTATAAAACTAGGCAATTATGAAAAGATTTTATTTGCAGGAGTGTTGACAGACAGTCCAGATTCACTTGAATATGTGGATAACCTGGAAATAAAATCATTTTTATTTAATAAAGAAACATTTCCAGAAGATACGGCATATCTAGATATGTTTGATATCTTAATTATAAATGATTATGATACTAGCCTTTTAAATGATAAGCAAGTAGGAGCAGTACACAAGTGGGTTTTAGATGGTGGTTTACTTGTTCTTGGAAGTGGTGAAAAAGCAGATAAGGTTATCTCTTCTTTAGCTAATGAGTTTGGTATAGAAATGGCTGAGCCAATAGAGGAAGTTCCTATAACAGACCATCTTGACGAGACTTATTTTGAAGAATTAAAGTCAAGAATACTTCGTTTTGAAGAAGAGAGAAATGTACTTAGGGAAAATATAGGCCAGCGTAATAAAAACCTAAGCCTATATAATAACCCTCTAATAAGCCTAGAGTTAATCCAAGCTAATGACTGGCCTTCTTCATATATTAAAGACTATAGTAATCCCCATGTTGTAAGAACCTTGGCAAATGCTTCATTTATAGATGAAGAACAAGAAGGATCACAAAAAACCAATATAATTACGACAAGGACTACAACTTTAGAAAATGGCCAGGAAGTTCCTGTATACCATAGGAAAGAATTAGCTAAGGGCAGTATTGTATTATATAACCTAGACCTATCAATAAAGGGTGATATAAAGGGAGCCAATGCTACAATGGCAGCTATAATCACTAGCTCCATAGTAAGTAACCTAAGTACCACCAAACAAATGGAAATACTTAATGAACAAAATGGAAGCAGTATCCCCTATCCAATAACTAACAGCATGTCCTATACAGATACAGAAAACATACCAAGGGTCACCTCTTATGTTGTCATCCTTATAATATATATCCTAATTATAGGGCCAATTGCTTATCTTATCCTAAACAAGAAAGACAAACACAGCCTTATATGGATTGTAGTTCCTGTAATGGCAGTAGTATTTACATTTGTTATGTTTCTTGCAGGAGATAAAACAAGGGTAGAAGAGGCCTTTATAGGATATGTAAAAATGCGCAAATTTACTGATAACAACATGGTAGAAGATGAGTTGTATTTTAGCTTAACAGCTCCTTACAACGATAATTATACAGTTGAACTTTCTTCTTCTAAACATGATGTTAAGTTAATGGGAGAAGGAAACGAATTCCCTCATACAAACCAACATCAAGCCAAAATTGATCCTAAAAAGTATACGGCAGCAGTTAACTATGGCTTAGATAATACTACTTTAGAAGTTAACAATAATCCTGCATTTACTCCTGTTTTCTTTGAGGCAAGGAATGAATATATAGGAAGTAATCCATTAGAAACAGACATCCATTATACAGGAGATATAATAGAAGGAACTATAACTAACAAGTCAAACTATACAATAAGCAATGCAGTATATATTGGAGATGTATTTATAATTAACTTAGGAACTATATATAGTGGTCAAACACTAGAAGTCTCAGGCTTAGACAAGTATAATATCCACGATATAAATGACATATATAGCAGTGATATAATTGAAAGTATTGCTAGAAACCAAGTCTTTAACAGGGATAACTATGTAAGTATAGAGATGGCTGGGGCAGATTATGATACTTTAGAAGGACAAAATATAGCAGAATCAAACAATGAAAGCTTAAAGAAAGAAGAGATAGCAGAATCAAATGATGAAATCTTAAAGAATAACGATGCTGGAGGCATAAACAGAAAGCGGGATATACTCTACTACCTAATAGATAGACATATCACTACATTTCCTGAGGAAAACTGTATAATAGGATTTGTAGAAAATTCAGATACAGACTCTTTAATTTGGGAGTTGCCAAGTAAGTTTGAAGTATACGGCACTAATGCAATTCTTTCTACTACAAAGGTGGATTATAGTAAAGACGGCAATATATTTGTAGCTAGTATATCATCAGGAATTCGTAATAAGAATACTAGCTATTTTGGAAACAAGGGTGGCTATTATGCATCGGAATCTTATCCAATTACTATAGGAGAGGAAGAAAGTATAATAGAGTACTATTTACCTAGTGACGAAAAGATTATTTCTATAGAATATTATGCCCTTTCAAACCAAGATCCACTTAGTAGGTACAATACATCCTTTGTAGGTAATGTTTATGCTCAAAACCGTAAAACAGGTGAGTTTGACCATATTTATACTGGAAACACCAGCAATAAAACAGATACTACCTTAATATCTAGTGACCAAATAAAAGATTATTTAACGAAGGATAACATATTAACTCTAAGATATGAGCCCAACTATATTCAAATAGATTCTATGATGTTACTTCCTAAAATATCATACTGGAAGGATGGAGAGTAATGCTTAAGATACAAGATTTAAACAAGAGTTTTGGTAAAGTTAAAGCATTAGACAACCTTAATCTAGAAATAAAAGAAGGAGAATTCTTCGGCTTCGTAGGACCTAATGGCTCAGGTAAGACTACTACCATGAAAGTGATTTCTGGCCTCCTTAGGGCTGATTCTGGAAGTGTAGTCTTAGATGGTGTAGATGCCCTAGCCCAGCCAGAAGTACTTAAGAGAAAGATTGGCTATATGCCAGACTTCTTTGGTGTTTATGACAACCTAAAAGTAAAAGAATATATGACCTTCTACGCTTCCATATATGGTATAGAAGGTAAGGAAGCTGATAAAACTAGTAGGGACTTAATGGACTTAGTTGATTTAGAAGATAAGGCAGATGCTTATGTAGATAGCTTATCAAGAGGGATGAAACAGCGTTTGTGTCTAGCTAGGACCCTAATACACGACCCAAAGTTTCTAATCCTAGATGAACCAGCATCAG
>CAZOSE010000160.1:0-5017 GCA_964582385.1 uncultured Lachnospiraceae bacterium | reverse complement strand
CATGCATTTCAACTTCTTCTCCATCTACTTTTCCACCTGGCCCTACCGCTACAACTTCTGCTTGTTGTGGTTTTTCTTTTGCTTGGCCTGGAATCACTAAACCTGATTTTGTAACTTCTTCAGCAACTACCTGCTTTAGAATAACTCTGTCTCCTAATGGTGTTAATTTCATAATAATAACCTCCTTGTAATCAACTATTTTATATTTTATATGGGAAACTATTGGTCCTAATTATTTGTGTATCCCGTTTTGTTAGCACTCTCTTCCAATGAGTGCTATCAATGATTATTATATTAATAAACTTTTGACTTTATTGCAAATATTTATATGATTATAATTTCCGCTTTTTCTGTACTTATCTCTTGTTTTCTTATCTTACCTCCCTCTTTTCTAATATTTTCTCTTTTTTTGATATTTTTATTCGACTTACTCAATTAATTCTTTCCTTGTTTCAAGGTATTATACCAATAGTATTATAGCCTATTATATTGCTTAAGAATGTTAAGAATGTTATAATTTATAAAAAGAAAGGTAGGCACCTACTAATTGAAAGAGAAATTATATACAATACCTGTGAATGAGGCATATGATTCAGAACACGAATGTCCTCTTTGCTATATAAAAGAAACTTTAGAAAAACAGTCTATAGACTTTACAATGGGTCCTAGTTATATGGAAGATGATGTAAGAGCAGTTACTGATAAAATCGGCTTTTGCAAAGACCATGTAGGTTTACTTTATGAAGATCAAAACCGACTAGGCTTAGCTTTAATGTTAAAAACACATTTGGATAAAACTATTGATACAATTGAAAAGCTTGACTCTAAACCTTCTAAGCCCTTTACTGGTTTTTTTAATAAGAAGAAGGAAGAAGACCCCCTTGTATCTTATATCAATGAACTTGAAGAATCTTGTTTTATATGCAATAAAATAAATAATACTTTTGACCGTTATATTAATACTATATTCATACTTTATAAATCTAATGAAGACTTCCGCAAAAAGTCCAGTCAAATAAAGGGATATTGTACTGGTCACTATGGTCTTTTATTTGAACAGGCCCCTAACTTTTTACGAGGCGAATACTTAGAGTCCTTTATAAGTGAGTTAAATAAAGTCTATATATATAATATGAAACGTGTAAGAGATGATTTAGACTGGTTTATAGATAAGTTTGATTATCGCTTCAAAGACGCTCCTTGGAAAAATTCTAAAGATGCACTTCAAAGAACAATTATTAAAACCAATGGGAAAAACTTGATGTCATAAGAATCTTCTCTATTAATGAATGATTTATGCATAAATATAAGGGCAGACCTTAGATCTGCCCTTATATTATAAAAATATTTTTTATTATATTTGTAGTACTCTTTTATTTCTTGGGTAGCTTATATGAACTTTTTAGTGAAACAATTCTATTAAATACTAGATGATCTTCTGTTGTGTCTTTATAATCTACACAAAAATATCCTTGTCTCATAAATTGGAATCTGTCATATGCTTTTGAACCAGCAGCAGAAGATTCTAAATAAGCTTTATCATGTATAATTAAAGAATCAGGATTAACATTAACACTTCCATCTTCATTATATACACCTTTTTCTTCGTCCACTAAGTTTTCAATTAACCTTATCTCAGCTTCGACTGCTGTAGAAGCTTCTACCCATTGTATAGTTCCTTTTACTTTACGTCCTGTAAACCCAGAGCCACTTTTTGTTTCCGGATCATAGGTTCCATGAATTTCAATAACTTTTCCGTTTTCATCTGTAATATAATTAGTACATGTAACAAAATAAGCATTCATTAACCTTACTTCATTACCTGGATATAAACGGAAATATTTCTTTGGTGGTTCTATCATAAAGTCTTCACGGTCAATATATAATTCTCTTCCAAAAGGAATCTTTCTTGTCCCAAGTTCAGGGTTTTCTTGATTATTTGAAGCTTCTAAATACTCTATTTCACCTTCAGGGTAGTTTGTTATTACAAGTTTTACAGGATCAAGAACTGCCATTATACGAGATTCTGTTAACTTTAAGTCTTCCCTAATACAATACTCAAACATTGCATAATCTACAGAGCTATCAACCTTAGATATACCAACCAAGTCCATGAATTTTTTTATGGCACTAGGTGTTACACCTCTTCTTCTTAGGGCACTTATAGTAACTAGTCTAGGGTCATCCCATCCGTCAACAATACCATCTTCAACTAATTTCCTTATATATCGTTTTCCTGTAATTACATTAGTTAAATATAGTTTAGCAAATTCAATTTGTTGTGGTGGATTCTCATATCCTATTTCATTAACAAACCAATCATATAAAGGCCTATGATCTTCGAATTCAAGAGTACATAAGGAGTGAGTAATTCCTTCAATAGCATCTTCAATAGGATGAGCAAAGTCATACATTGGATATATAATCCAGTCATCACCTGTTCTATGGTGGGTCATTCTAGCTATACGATAGATGACAGGATCTCTCATGTTCATATTTGGTGAACTCATATCAATCTTAGCTCTTAATACTTTAGAGCCATCTTCAAATTCGCCGTTTTTCATACCTTCGAAGAGCTTAAGGTTTTCTTCTATACTTCTATCCCTGTAAGGGCTGTTTTTACCTGCTTCTGTTAATGTACCACGGTACTGTCTAATCTCCTCAGCACTTAACTGACACACAAATGCTTTACCATCTTTAATTAGCTTAATAGCTGCCTCGTACATTTGATCAAAATAGTCTGATGCAAAAAGTATTTTATCTTCAAATTTAGCATCTAGCCACTTAACATCTTCAATAATAGATTCTACGTATTCTACTTTTTCAGTTGTGGGGTTAGTATCATCAAATCTTAAATTAAATTGTCCATTATACTTTACAGACATTCCATAATTAAGAAGTATTGATTTAGCGTGTCCAATATGGAGATAACCATTTGGTTCAGGCGGAAACCTTGTTATCACTTTCTTAGTTTTTCCTGAAGCTAGGTCTTCTTCTATGATTCTTTCTATAAAATGCCTAGATTCAACGTCTTGTTCCTTATTATTATCTGTCTCTATATTATTTAACTTCTTATCACTACTATCCATAATAAGCCTCCTTTATTTGTTTTTTCACTAAGGTATATAATACCACAATTGATATTTTAATAAAAGTATTTACCCTTATTATTAACCAATTTGATAATTAATCAATTTGATTAATTATCAAGTATCTCTTTCAAAGACTTAATTAATATATCCATTTCCTCATCCGTACCAATAGTGATTCTTACATAGTCATTAATTTTTGCCTTGTTAAAATGTCTTACATAGATTTTCTTTTTACGTAGTTCTTCATATATCTTTAAACCTGCTACTTCTTTGTGCTTTGCAAATATAAAATTTGTCTTTGAATCTGGAAAGAAGAAACCAAGTTTATCTAGTTCTTTCATGGTTCTCTCTCTAGTTAACTTTATTTTTTCAATAGTTTTAAGGAAGTATTCCTTATCTTTTACAGATTCAACTCCACAAAGTATGGATGGTAAGTTTAATGTGTAAGAGTTAAATGAATATTTAACATCATTTAGTGCTTTAATTAAACTTTGGCTACCCATAGCATATCCTATTCTCATACCTGCCATAGCACGGGATTTTGAAAAGGTTTGAACTACTAATAAATTTTCATAATCTTTGATTAATTCTTTTGCACTTATTCCACCAAAATCAATATATGCCTCATCTATGATTACAACAGACTCCCTGTTATTATCTAATATATTCTTTATAACATCTAACCCTTCATATACTGATGTAGGAGCATTGGGATTAGCAATTATTATTCCACCGTTTTCTATACTATAGTCTTCTTTGTGGATCCTAAAATTATCATCTAGTTCTATTTGTTTAAAATCAATATTAAAAAGGTTTGCCCAAACATCGTAAAAAGAATAAGTAATATCAGGAAACAAAATAGGCTTGTCTGAATTAAAAAAGGTTAAAAAAGCCAAGGCTATAACATCATCTGAACCTACTCCCACAAAAACCTGACTCTCATCTAAATCCATATCACTAGCAATAATCTCTACTAGGCTTGCTATTTTAGGATCTGGATATAACCTTAGCCTATCTGCAATGTCACCATTTAATATACCCGCTACTCCTGGTGCTGGGGAATATGGATTTTCATTTGTATTTAGTTTTATAATACCTTGTTCCTGAGGCTGCTCCCCGGGGACATAAGGTTCAACTCTTCTAATATTTTTCTCCCATAATTTCATATTGTCTCCATTCTAGATAGTTCAAACTTCTCATCTATCACCTAGAGCGTAGCAAGGAATTTTAAATATAATAAAGATAAAATTCTTCGCCACGCTCCTAATAATAATTTTTGAATTATCTTTTTAATATAATATCTAAATAAGCTCAAACTGCTTTGCAAGTTCTTTGAATCCAGGCAAGGAATTCTCGATAGTTTCATGTTTAACACAATAGGCTATTCTTAAGTAACCTGGACAACCAAATGATGTTGCTGGAACTACTAATATCTTGTGTTTTTTTGCTTGGGCTGCAAATGCCCCATCGTCGCCCCCTGGTGCTTTTACAAACATATAAAATGCTCCTTGTGGCTTTTGGCATGTATAACCATATTCTATTAAACTATTATATAATAGATCCCTATTTTTTCTATAAGGCTCAATATTAGCTTCAACATCAATACATCTAGCTGCAACTAATTGAAGGAGTGATGGGGCGTTAACAAATCCTAAAGTACGGTTTGCTACATTAGCCGCAGACGCTACATTTTCAAAGTCATCAACTTCATTTGGAATTACTAGATAACCTATTCTCTCACCTGGCAATGATAGAGATTTGCTAAAAGAATATCCTATAATAGTATTATTGTAATACTTTGTTAAGTAAGGTACATCAACATCATCATAAACAATTTCACGGTAAGGTTCATCAGATATCAAATAAATAGAAGTTCCTAGCTCTTTTTGCTTTTCTTCTAATATTTTACTTAGCTCTTTTATGGT
>CAZOSE010000159.1:0-5041 GCA_964582385.1 uncultured Lachnospiraceae bacterium | reverse complement strand
GGCTTTTGCCCTTTAAAATCATATAAATAGAGAGAAAACTTTACTGATTCCCTAGCTTCTAAGCGAAAACAATTTTTGTTAAGTTCTTCCCTTTCCCTTACATCTTTAGATTCCACAAATGACCATGGAGCATTTTCATAGCCAAGAGTATAGCCTATGGAACAAGCATCCATTTCATCTGCTTCTTGTCGGTTCATATTACATGAATATCCTGCATACTGATAAAAGTTCTCTCGTTCACCTATCTTATCAAGCTTCTTTCCATCTTCCAATATCCAGTAAGGGCTCGCGTGTAATCCATATATTCGATCCATATCATGTATAAGAACTACTGGGTGTGACAACTTGTCCCCTCGCACCATCCAATATGGTGATCCAGGACGTTCCTTCTTATCTCTTAGCCGTGGATACTCTCTTACCCCTTCTATGGGTGTGTCTCCCCGGTTTAAGCCATACAAAAAAGCAGGCATATAGAATCTTGGATTATTCTTTTTTAGAACAAGTTCAGCATGAAAAACTCCTTCCCATGGGGAATCACCTGAATTTGTTAAAGTTATTTCATGTACATATGGATGATTAGGCTTACCTTCCCCTCCAATACGTTTTTCTTCTATTTTAAGATTGTCTGTTTTTGCAGGAAAATATGTGGTTTCTTCTGAGCCTTTTTTTCTTACTGTATATTGGATTATCATTTAATATCTCCTTGAATTATATATGTCTAATTGTAATATCCCTATTTTTTAAGTCTTATAACATTCCAAGAAGCCTTATGAAGCATACTAGATAATGTACCATCTTCTAACACAGATTGGTCTGTCCCTTTAGGACATACTTGTTCATTACCAGGTCCATTTGCCGCCTTTAAGTCATCATGTTCTAATACTAAGTGCTCTACAAGTTTAAAACCTTCTAAGCTACTAACATCAGACATTAAAGTAATATTTTCATCAAGGTTTCGATTCACTGCAAATATTGTTACTTCATCCATATCTTCATTATAAACAGCAACACTTTCAACATCTGTTACATCACTATGACTTGTTGTATCATGTACTGGTGAGTTAACAATTGTATCAAGAACTACACCTCTACCATACTTTGAAGCATGCATAAAAGGATAAAATATTGTTTGTTTCCATGCAGGGCCTCCATCTTTCTCAGTCATAATTGGTGCAATAACATTAATAAGCTGAGCCATACAAGCTATTTTTACCCTATCTGCATGTTTTAGAAAAGTAATTAGCATTAAGCCTACTAATAAAGCATCTTCAAAATTATAAATATCTTCTAATAAAGAAGGTGCTACCATCCAAGGTTTATTTTCAATAATATCCTGTTCTTCTTTTTTTGAGTGGTACCAAATATTCCATTCATCAAAACTTAAATATATATCCTTTTTGCTACGCTTTTTAGCTTTTACATAATCACATGTTGCAATTACACTTCTTATAAATTCATCTAACTCATTAGATTTTGCTAGATAGTCTGCAGAATCATTTGCTGGATTACCATAATATTGATGAAGAGAAATATAATCTATATGCTCATAAGTATGTTCTAAAACAGTTGCTTCCCAACTAGGGAAAGTTGGCATTTCCTTGAATGAGCTTCCACAGGCAACTAATTCTATTGAAGGATCTATTAGCCTTAGTGCCTTTGCAGTTTCAGCTGCTATGCGACCATATTCATCCATAGTTTTTTGTCCAACTTGCCAAGGACCATCCATTTCGTTACCAAGACACCACACTTTTATATCATGAGGCTTTTCATAGCCGTGGCTAATTCTCAAGTCACTATACTTAGACCCACCTGGGTGATTACAATATTCTAGCAAATTACATGCATCTGCAAGACCTCTTGTACCTAAGTTTACTGCCATCATAAGTTCTGTGTCAACTTTTTCACTCCAACTTGCGAACTCATTTACTCCAACTTCATTAGGTTCAGTACTTCTCCATGCAAGATCTAATCGTTTAGGCCTGTCTTCAACTGGTCCTACACCATCTTCCCAGAAATAGTTAGATACAAAATTACCACCAGGATAACGAACAATTGGAACATCTAACTCTTTAACAAGTTCAATTACATCCTTTCTAAAGCCTTCCTCATCTGAGTTTGGGTTCTCAGGCTGATATATTCCATCATATATAGCCCTTCCAAGATGTTCAACAAATGAACCATAGATACGTTTATCTATTTTTGCCTTTACATAATCCTTATCAATTATCATTTTAGCTTTTTTCATTTAATATACTCCTTATTCAAGTACTGTACTTATTCAAGTACTTAGTACTGTTATTTTGCAGTAATAGTTCGCTTATCTCTTTCTAAACTAACTTCTTCTACTGATTTTTCCTTAAGCCTTACTGCACCTTTATAGTTATCATTTGTGGGAATTAGATTCCCCTTAGAAAGTCGTTCTTTTGCTTCTTCTATCCCATCCTTATATTGAGGTAACCACTCTGCCTGTGCAACTAACATTTCATCAATCATTTGCCACACTTCAGGTGGATTGCATACTGCTCCTGTTAAAGGATCCATTAATGCAGCCTGCTTTAAAAGGAATACATCACCACTTACTGCAGCTTCTACTGACAGTCTTTGTACCCAAATAGACTGGGAACACACTGCTGCACAAGCAAGTGGTAAATCTCCTACTTTAGGAACTGATATTCCATTTTTATCAACATAGCAAGGAACTTCTACTACACTTTCATATGGAAGATTGGTGATACACCCTTCATTCATAACATTAAAGTGGCCACGGTACATCCTGCCTGTTTCTAATGATTCAATAATATAAGAGCAATGTTCTAGACTTCTATCGCTGCCGTCATATTTTTTAGGATCTTGAGCTAAGATTTTTGGATATTCAGTTTGGAACCAGTTTCTTTCTTCCCTTGATATACGTAAATAACCACCAGTCTCTCCAAGAATCCATACATTAAGGCTTATCCAATCAATAATTTCTTCTGGTCTTTTTCTATACCAAGCAAGATACTCGGATAGGTGTCCATTAGACTCTGTAGAATAATAGCCAAACCGTCTTAGTACATCAATTCTTACTTTTTCTTCTTCACTATATACAGGATGTTTTTCATATTTTTCAAGAAGTGTATCCTTTAACTCAACTCCATTATGCTTAATAGATATATACCATGTTTGATGATTAATTCCAGCACATATAAAATCAAGTTCTTCTCTAGGAATTCTTAAAACCTCTGCTATCTGTGATTCACCGTGTATTTCACCGTGACACAGACCAATTGTTTTTACCTTACCATATTTGTTACATGCCCATGTAGCCATTGCATTTGGATTAGAATAGTTTAGAAGTATTGCCCCAGGTGCTGCTACCTCTCTTATATCCTTACAGAAGTTTAGCATTTCAGCTATAACACGCTGGCCATACATAATACCTCCAGTGCATAGAGTATCTCCTACACACTGGTCTACACCATATTTTAATGGTATATCAATATCTTTTTCAAAGGCTTCTAGACCACCTATCCTAACGCAATTAACTATATAATTAGCATCCTTAAAAGCTTCTCTTCTGTCTAAGGTGGATTGAATTTTAATTGGAACTCCATTTGAATCCAAGTCTCTTTGACAAAGGTCTGTAACTTTATCTAAATTTTCTTTATTTATATCAGTAAAAGCAACTTTAACCTTATGAAATTCTTTCACCGACATAATGTCTGTAAATAAGGTTCTAGTAAATACTAAACTACCAGCTCCAATAAATGCGATTTTCATTGTATATCCTTCATCCTTCCCATTCTGCAGGAATGTCTATCTTTTAATATAAGACCCAATACACCATCATAAAAACCTCCAGCTCAAGTCATTGTCAAGATTTGTTTTTCATCGGTAAACCTCTATCATATTTTGTTTCTAATGATATGTATTTCCCTTGCTTACTACTCTTTTCAAAACTAGTTAATGTTTCTAACACATGTAATGTTAACTCATAATTAGCCCTATATTCCCTTCCTGTTCTAAGAGCTTTTGCCATATCTGCAAGACCCAGTGCACGGCTATTATCTGCATAATCAAACATTAAGGGCATCTGTCTATATTCTCCCTCTTCAGGACGTAGTAACTTAATTTGGCCACCAAATGTATTAGGGTCAGGTAAAATTAGTGTTCCTTCTGAACCGTAAATTTCAAATTTAGCTTGTTTATCATAATGCACATCAAAAGTAGTAAAAATCATACCTATAGCACCATTATCAAAATTCATAATACCTGATGTATAAGTAGGGACTTCCACATCAATAGTAGTTCCCTTAAGTGGCTCACTTGTTATAAGTCTTTTATCAAAACTTGATTTGGCTACTCCTGTTACCCCGGATACACCGCCTAATAAATTCACTAATGCAGTAATATAGTATGGTCCCATATCCATCATCGGACCACCGCCAGACTTGTAATAAAACTCAGGATCTGGATGCCACCCTTCATGTCCACGGCAGATCATAGATGCTGATGCGCCAATTGGGTCACCAATAAATCCTTTATCAATTAATTTACGACAAGTCTGGATACCTGCACCCAAAAATGTGTCAGGAGCACCACCAAGCATTAAGTTTTTTTCTTTAGCTAAATTAACTAGTTCCTTGCCTTCCTCAAAAGTTGCTGCAAGAGGTTTCTCACTATATACATTCTTGCCTGCCTGAAGTGCCGCCTTAGTAACAACATAATGTTCAGTTGGTCTTGTCAGATTTAATACTATTTCAACCTCAGGATCATTAAAAACATCTTCCATGGTCTCATAAACTTTGGATATGTTATATTCCTCTTGTACCTCTTTAGCTCTACCCTTCATTAAGTCACATACACCTATAATTTCTACTTCTTTAAATACTTCAGTAATATTTTTCAGATATATACCACTAATATCACCAAGTCCAATTATTGCTATGTTCGTCTTGTCCAATTTGAATACCCCCTGTCTAAATCCTTACAAATTTATTAGTACATTTTAGCTGTATTTTCAAATGCTTTTGTATCTAAATTATTATCTAAGGCGTATTGT
>CAZOSE010000158.1:0-5051 GCA_964582385.1 uncultured Lachnospiraceae bacterium | reverse complement strand
CGCCCCTGCCCCTTGGTAGCCAATCTCTAAATTTAACTAACTTGGGCAAGTCTTCCTCTTTCCAATACCTAATAGCCCTTTTTCCGTTTTGTTCATATTTTGGTAATTCTGGAGTATCTTTTGGCTTAATATACTCCGGGTTGTTATACCACCTATACCAATTATTCAAGGTGGCAACTGAAATATCCAAATGTTGGGTAACTTTAGTTGCGGTTAGCTTTTTCAAGGCTAATCACCTCCTCCTCTATAGATACAATTTTGCCTTTAAGTCCCGAGTTTGATACATCACCTAATCTTTTAGTTAGGGGGTCGAGCTTGTCCAAATCAACTATAAATTCAATAATGTTTCCATTTTGTGGTACATACTGATTATTTTTATCGGTGTGTATATCTTGCTTAATATCGCCAACAATAGCATTGAATGTAAGACCATCTGATAAGGTTATTCTAAACTCCTTGCCAACATCTTTTGAGTAGTAAGTGCCAACTGCTATTAAATACTTGCCATTAAATACTCTAAACCCCTCATCGTTTGTTTTGGCTAATTGTTGCAAATGCCATTGTTTGGACGCTTGGTTCTTAATTGTTCGGTAATCCATATAGGTTTTAAATGTGCCGTCGGCATTGGTTGGCAACTCCATCTTGTTATAAATGTACATTGATTCCTTTTGTTGTACATCAATTATTTCAACTTCCCTATCTATAAATACAAGTTCCGCCGGTACTTCTTCTAATACCGGCTGATAAACAACTTGTATATCTTGCTCAATGTTGCGGTTTACTTGCCAAATCAAATATCCAAATACCACAAATACAATTGTTGCCATCAAAATAAAATCATTTCTTATTTTCTTTCTTTGGTTATACCTAAATTCCCTCATTCTTTTACTACATTGCATACAACTTTCTTTTGTAATCATCTTTTGCTTCCTCCAATTTTCTAATTTAGTAAAAAGTCTATAACTTCGGCTCTATCAAAATCAACTTTACCATCTACCAAGGCATCTGCCATTTTGCCCTTTTGCATTACCAAGTCTTCAATTCTTTCATCTATGGTATCCTTACAAACAAGGGTTATCACATTAACATTTCCTTTAGTGCCTATTCTATGGGCTCTATCTTCGGCTTGTTCTTTGTTTGCCCTATTCCAAGGGCTATCTAAAAATATAACGGTAGTTGCTGCGGTTAGGGTTAAGCCCGTACCCATTGCCCCAATAGTTCCAATAATACATTTGCAACTATCATCATTCATAAACATATCTTTTTCAAATTCCCTATCTTTTGTGTCTCCAGTGATAATGGCGGGGTTAAACCTTTTTAATCTATTAAATGTTGGGGTAGTCATATCCGTCCAATTACTAAATATAATTGCCTTTTCATTGTTTTCGGCTATTTCCTCAACTATCTCCTCAAGCCTATCAAGTTTTGCACTTTCTTTTATTTGGCTACTTAATATCCCGGTATATGCGGTTGCCTGTCTTAACCTAATTAGTTGTGCAAGTGGGTTAGGACTAATCTTAATTTTATCAATAGCTTCTTTAATTTCCGCCTTAACCTCATTGTATATTTTAGATTGCTTTGCATTCATTTCAACATACTCGGTTGTGTATAACTTATCCGGTAGGTCGAGGGCATCCTTTTTTAACCGCCTCAGCATTAAAGAATCAAGGTTTTCTTGCAACTCTCCTAAATTCCTATACCCTACTACCTCATAGCCCCCATAACCGCCCATAACGCAATAATGCTTCTTAAATTGGTAAAATGAATGTCGCTCAAACCCTAACCATTTTAAAACTATAAACAAGTCAAGCGGGGTATTCATTAAAGGTGTTCCCGTCATTGCAATTCTTGTTTCCGGCAATACTTTTAAAATGCCTTTGCCTTGTTGGGAGGCGGGGTTCTTGCATTTGTGTATTTCATCAATTGCTGCCATGCCAATCGTACCATTGTTGCAAAGTTCTTTTAATTTATCTTGTATATCTTTATCCCTCAAGGTTTCAACATTGGTAATTAAAAAATAACTATCAGGGGGGGTTATTAAATCGGCTAATTTGTCCTTATTTGAGCCGATGGTAGCTTTACCCCTCCCATTGTATTTAGTGCCTAATATCCATGAGTTTTCGTTGCTGTGTATGCCTATTTCCGCTTGCCAGTTATACTTTAAACCATTAACCCCGCATATAATTAAACAATGCTTGTACCCCTTTTGAAGTTTCTTGGCTAATGCTATATCTATAACTTGTTTTGTTTTGCCAAGCCCCTGTTCATCCCCCAATAAAAACTTATCATATTTTAATCCATATTCAAACCCCTCTATTTGGTGTTCAAATGGTTTTGTTTTAAACTCAAATCCTTTTGGTATTTTGGCAACTCTTTCTTTCTTTTTATAATTACCGGTTATGGTTATTTCCCTATTACCCATTGCAGGAAGTACCTTTGGCAACCTATTAACCGGTATTTCCCATAATTTTTCGGTTGCGTGCCAAAACCTGCTTGATTGGTTTCGCATAACCCCAACCAATTCTGAATCATATGGGAAGCTAATAAAGGCACTTGTTTCGCCATTTACTTTTTCCGCTTTTCTTATATCAATCTTAATCATTTTTATCCCCTTTCTATAAAGTTTTTTGAGTTTGTTTTGCCCTCATTTAATATTATACAACATATTATTATCAATGTCGAGGAAAATATTCAAATAAAAAATAAGCCACTTAAATTTCTTTAAATGGCTTATCTTGCTTGTGCTTTACTTGTTTTATTCTATTAGTACCCTTGCATGTTCATTTGTATCTAAATATTCTTTCATACGGGTTACCGCATCTTCAATCATTTCATCTATTTGTTTTGCGGTAAATAGTAATTTTGTAATTGCCGGTAACCTATCATATATCCAAGTAGTAACTGCTGCAAATTTTAGTTGCCCGGTTCCTCCGCCAAACTCTTCTTCAGCAAGGGTCACCAAGTAAAACAAAATTTCAAATACTTTCTTTTTAGCCCCTCTCCTATATAGGTATATAAGAGCTAAAATTGCAACAACTACAAATAAAACACTATCCCAATTTACGGTTAAAAAATTAAGCATTGTTTAACCTCCTTATTTTAATTGCCTATTAACTTCCTTTTGCACTTCCGCATAATTATATCCGGCTGCTTCTAATCTTTTTTTCCTATCAGCCCCATTACCCCACTTGCCTAAAATAACCTCTTTGGCAATTGCATTGACTGATTTCTTTGCGGGTATAGTATTTCCTACCGGGCTTCCTTGTTCCGTTGTAATATAGGTATCAAAACCAGCTTTTTTCAACTTGGTTGCCATTGCATCCGCATTAGCTTTAACACTGTATGCACCAACTTGTACTTTAAACAGGTTGCCAACCTTGACCATGTAGGTATCAAATCCCGCCTTTTTTAATTTGGCTTCTAAAGCATCTGCGTTCTTTCTAACACTAAATGCTCCGGTTTGTACCCTATAAAGAGTTTTTGATGGCTCTGGTTTTGGTGCAACCGGAGCGGGTGCTAACCCTTTATTGATTTCGCTTGCAATATAGGGGAATTTGCTTTCTAAATAAGGTCCGGGGCAATTAGTATTGGCAAACCATTTGTGCATGGTTAAGTTGCCACTCTTATCACCGGTAAATTTAATTTCCTTAATGTTATTCCTTTTGCAAATATCAATACACAGTTTAATAGTTGCAGCCAAGGCTTTATCGCTTACAGGCCAGTTGCCACCGTTTTGACTATTCACAACTTCAATTGTAATTGCTCTATAATCATTTGCAGCACTTGAAGTACACCAACTTCTATCTTTTTCATCGCAGTAAAGTCCAATTCTACCATCGTCTCCAACACCATAATTTGAACTCGCCTGTCTTGAAGTTGGGGCAAATATAGCACCCAAGGTTTCAAGGGAAATTTTTCCGGCGGTATGGTGGATTGTAATTTTATCAATTACTCCTTTAGGGTTATGGGTAGCATGAACCCTTCCTTTACTTTTGTTTGGACTAATTTTAGTATAATTAACCAACGGACTATTTGTGTATGCCATTATTCTTCTCCTTTCCCGTTACTGAGTTCCTTTTCCATTTCTTCGGTTAGTTCAATATCCAATTCTTTTTCTTTATTTTTATCGCCCATTTGTGTATCTCCTTTCATTATTCATCATAATTGTTAAAATCAAGCCCTTTCCTTTTTCTTAATTCATCTAACTTGATTTTATTTTCGGCTTTGGCTTTATTGTAGTAAAAACCGGTAGCTGTTGCCATTTCAGCTCCCGCTGCAGCTATTATGTAGCTTAACGGGGATAAATCATTGGTTCTCCAAATCATTATGCAAGCAAACACCAATACAAGGAGGTTGATTATAGAAACACTAACAAATATTTTCTTTGAAAATTCCATTTTACGCTTCTTTTTCTTTCTTGCCCTTGCCATGCAATCAACCTCCTATCATTTAATATTCCAATGCTCTACCGCTGTTTCTTGTAGAAATTCGGTCATTTCGTCGCTTGCATCCCTATAATACATAATAGCCTCTTCCATCACCCCGTTGACTTTGCCTTCTTTAATGGCAACGGAGTTAGCATATGATAATTTTCCAACCGCTTTTATCATCCGCATCGTTAATAAATTTTCTTGCTTCCTTGCCTCAGCCCTTTTTAGGTTTTCGGCATCTTTTAATCGTTCAATTTCTTCTTGCCTAATTCTTTCTCTTTTTCGTTCTGCGTCCCTTTTCTTATCAATTTGAATATGTTTATATTGTATATACCAAATAATCAAGGCTGATGCTATTGGGGAAACAAAAGCTAATATTTGAGAATCCAATGCCATAGTTGTGTCCTCCTCTATTTAAATCATTTTATACAACTCCTTTGCCCTTCCGCCCATCCCTTAATAAATTACTCAAGAGTTAATTCTTCAAGGTCAAGTGCAACCAATTCCTCCGCAACCGCAACTTTTAAAATTTCGGGTACTTGGGAATACTTTTTCCTTCCGGCAATAATTAAAGCCACATATACGATTACCATATCAATTCCTCCTTTCAATATTGTTATA
>CAZOSE010000157.1:279-5107 GCA_964582385.1 uncultured Lachnospiraceae bacterium | reverse complement strand
CAGGTGGTATAATCTCTAATGTTAACTATCTTGGCAGTGGCGATAATATCAAAATTCCTAGAGAAGATTGGGTAGTAGGAATGGGTCATATAAGAATCGTTGGTGGACTAATGCCAGCAGGTCGTATGCGTACAGAACGTATACTTAACCTAATGGTTAATGGTAAACTAGATGTTTCAGGTATGCTTACTCATAAGTTTGAAGGCTTAGAAAACGTAGAAGCTGGTGTACAACTTATGAAAGATAAACCAAGTGATCTAATTAAACCGGTTGTTACTATATCATACGAATAATATATAGGTATATTATTGTTACATTTTGCTATTATGGAGTAGCTTTTATCATATAGAAATTCGCAGATGTTAATAAATATTTACAAACATAAATAAATTAAGGGGTAGAGAAAGTATTTAAATTTTCTCTACCCCTTAAGTATTTCCCATTTATAATAAGTTTTTAAATAATATTCTAAATAAAACCTTACTCTAGCATAAGTTTTTCCTAAAAGATTAACCCTCTAAAATCTTTAGCCCATTAGTTGCCGCTATATTAACTGGATCCTTAGTAGTAGAAAAAGGTGGAGAATAACATAGTTCCAAATCCTTCAAATCTTCCAAGTCTCCATTCATAGTGATCATAGTTGCTATAACGTCAATACGTTTAGTAACATCCCCTTTACCTGTGGCCTGGGCACCAATGATACGGCCTGTAGGTCGTTCAAACAATAACTTTAAATGAAGAGGATTAGAGTCAGGCATCAAGCTACTCTTATCAGGAGCAGTTATAACAGAAACATCATATGGAATGCCAGCTGCCTTCGCACCTGCTTCATTAAGGCCAGTTGTTGCAGCATTGTAATCAAATATCTTAACACACATAGAGCCAATAAAGCCTTTGTTTCTATCAGTGTGGCCATATATATGACTGGCAGCAGCTCTTGCTTGGACATGGGCTGGAAAAGCCATACCAAGGCGAGATGGTTTGTTAGTAATCATGTTAAAACTTTCGATAGCATCACCAATGGCGTAAATGTTAGGATCGCTAGTTTGATAATTAGAATTAACCTTAATTCCCCCAGTTTCCCCAATGTCTAAACCTGCTATATGGGCAAGACTAGTCTCAGGTGATGTACCAATAGCCATAATTACAGCATTTGCAGGCAGTATTGTACCAGAACTAAGCTCAACAAATCCTTCATTAATCTTAGCTAGGGCGTCCCCAAGAACAAGCTTTACACCCTTTTCTAGCATTTCTTCTTGGAGAACTTGAACCTGGTCGTAGTCAAAGTTACTAAGAATTTGCCTATTAGCTTCTACTACAGTAACTTCATATCCTGCTAGACGAAGATTCTCAGCTACCTCAACACCTATAAGGCCACCACCAATTATTGCAATTTGTTTTGCCTTGTTTTTCTCGAGATAAGTCTTAATACTTACAACATCAGCTACATTTTGTACCTTAAAAACATTATTCCTATCAATACCAGGTAACTGTGGCATTATGGGACTTGCACCAGGAGATAAGACCAAAGTATCGTAAGTCTTAGTAATACAATCATTAGTCTCTAGGTTTTTAACTTTGATAGATTTTTCATCTGGGTTTACTTTTATAACTTCATGGTTAACAAGTGCAGTAATATTGTATTTCTTCTTAAAAACTTCAGGGCTTACAACTAGAAGGCTTTCGCTATCTTCAATAGTACCACCAAGATAATATGGTAAGTTACAATTTGAAAAAGATACATGAGGACCTTTATCATACATAATAATTTCTGCTTCTTTATCAAGTCTGCGTAGCCTTGTAGCGATTGTGGCACCACCTGCTACACCACCAACTATTAGAATTCGTTTAGACATGTTTTACCTCCTTACTTTGTTGACCAGCTTAATTTAAGATATTAAGTTATTCTATAGGAAACATTATAACATATTTAGCTAAATATGTTGTGTTTTAAGATTAAATATATATGTTATGATATACTTACATTAGTAGAATAAGTAAGGAGGAATCAAGAAAATGAACCCTTTTATTAACCGAAGAGAATCGGTAGGTATCAGCCTAATTGATTTTCCAGAAGAATTTGTGGTTTTGGATATAGAAACCAGTGGATTAGATCCTATTTACGATTCAATAATTGAAATTGGAGCAATTCGTTATAACAAAGGAATAGAAGTAAACCGTTTTTCAGAGCTAATAAAGCCAGAAGAATATATTCAAATAGATGAAGAAGACAATAAAGAAACAGAGGATTACTTAATAATTGAAGGTCAGCCAGCTCAATATATAAGTGATTTTATAAGTAAGCTAACTGGGATAAGCAATAAAATGCTGGATAATGCTAGGAAAGCTAAGGAAGTACTTACTGACTTTAATGAATTCATATCAGATGACATTATAGTTGGCCACAATGTGGATTTTGATATTAATTTTCTTTATGAATCCTTTGAAGAAAACCTTAAAATGCCCTTAAAAAATAACTATATTGATACAAAAAGGATTGCAATAAGACTATTAGACGAACTGAAAAATTATGGTTTAAAAGACTTAGCAGAGTATTACGGTGTCAGTTACAGTGGGGCACATAGGGCCTTAAACGATTGTGTTATTACTTTCAAGTGTTTCCTTGGACTAAGAGACACAGTAATAGAAAGATATAAAAGTATTGAAGAATTCAAGAAATTTGCTATGGTAGAAATTAACATACCGGTTAGAGATATTGTAACTACAAGAACAAGCTTTGATGAAGAACATCCCTTGTTTGGTAAAGTTTGTGTCTTCACAGGTAAGCTTGACAAGATGTCTCGCAGGGATGCCATGCAACTAGTTGCTGACGTAGGGGGAATTAACAGTAATATAGTAACTGAAGATACTAACTACCTTATAATGGGCAATGATGCTTACTGGGATCATTTGAAAGATAATAAGAGTAATAAGAAGAAAAAGGCGGAGGAATTAATCCTTAAAGGTATTCATATAGCGATTATTTCTGAGGATGTGTTTTATGAGATGGTGGGAGGAAGTGTTTTGAGTTAATTCTAAAATTCAATTATTAACTTTCAAAAGTATAGAAGTAAAGAGTTTATAAACGAGAAAACAAATAAATTAACGAAGGTTCTTTCTGTATCATGATAGGTGATGATGCATGAAGAACCTTTCTTTTATATAATAAAAGGTTTAATAGACCATAAATGATTTCAATTGATAAATCCCGGTTAGGGATTGATGGTAGTAATTTTTATATAAAGTGTTAAAAATTTTTATTTTTATTTTTATTTCGAAATTCCAATGGTGTAAGTTCATATTCCTCAAAAAACACCTTATAAAAATAAGTCCTATTAGAAAACCCCAAATCTGAAATAATTTCTGAAATACTTTTATTGGTATACAAGAGCATTTCTTTTGCTTCTTCTAACATGAATTTTCTTCCGTATTCCGTTAAGGTTAATCCAGTAAATCTTTTTACAATTCTATTAAGATATTCTGCATCATAATGCATGGATTCTTCTAAATCACTTCTAGTGGCCCTACCATGGCTAGCCTTAAATAAATGAGTTATCTTAGAAAAAAGATAATCTTGAGAGCTTGAATCAGAATGAATTTCACTACAATGGTAGAATGATGGGTCTTCAAGAATAGAAAAGAAACGTTCTAGTAGACCTTTTAAAAGAAAAACAAAACCAGGTTTTCCGTCCTTTATTTCTTCGGTCATTTGGTTAAATAAAGGGTTTAAAAGATCAAAAATCATTTCTGATGGCACAGTTGGAGTGAAATCTAGATAATTTTTTTCGTGGTTTGACTGGGTATAGAGATTTGCATCTAAAAAATCATAGATAGGGTTTTTTGGATTTCGATTTTTTTCCTTTGTATTGTAAGGACTAGATATAAGTTTGTTTTTAATAATATCTTGTAAAAAGTCATCTTTTAAAAGGAAAAATAATGCTTTAAAATTCCTATTAAACTCCTCGCAATGTCTTATGTTCTTATTCATTAAACAACACTGACCTGCATGATAGGTATATATTTTTTTCTCTATTTTATGGGTCATAGAACCTGATAATACATACATAATTTCAAAGTGTTCGTGATAATGTAAAGGTCGTTCTCCAGCAGAAAAAACAGATATTGGTATAGATCCATGAAGATGGTTTCCATAGGTAAAAGCCAGTGAATCTAGATTATCTTCTTCTATATTGGTGTTTTCAAAAAATAAAGTAATTGGATTATTAATTGTAATGTATTGTTCAACCATACTATCTATATTATTTAATTTAATAATCTTACTATATTCCTTGGTTTCAGGTGATTCAAATAAAGACTTTAAATAATTTGCAGATTTATAATCTTGATATTTCATTTGGGTAGCATCCTCCAAAGATTCTAAAAGTTGGTTTAGGTTACAGAAACAAATACCATGTAGGTATTAGGTTATAGTGGGTTTGTTGTTAAAAACATATAATAAATTTACAAGTGGCAATCTTATTATAGTATAATTGCAAATTTGTAGCAAGGAAAAGGTAAAAATCCTATACCTTTTGCTGTAACAAAAAGCGACAGTAATGTTGGAGTATTGTAGCTGTTTATTATTTATAAGAAAAGGAGAGATATAATTTGCTAAGAAGAAAATGGAATAACAATTGGATAGTGGAGGAATCTTCGGGTTCACCCTTAGTGTCTTCTTTTATTAACCAGGACGTAAAGAAAAGAGAGGTACATCTTCCCTATGATGCAATGATTCATGAAGAAAGAACAGAGGAAACAAAGAGCGCACAGCAAACAGGTTATTATCCAGGAAATGTATACGCTTATCAAAAAACTTTCATAGCAGAAA
>CAZOSE010000157.1:0-269 GCA_964582385.1 uncultured Lachnospiraceae bacterium | reverse complement strand
GGAGAAATAAAACAATAACTTTTGAGTTTGAGGGTGTATATCCACAGGGTCAAGTATATATTAATGGAGACTATGCTGGAGGCCATCTCTTTGGATACACTAACTTCTATGTATGTGCTGATGACTTTTTAAAGTACGGTGAAGAAAACACCATTAAGGTAATTGCAAATAATAGCCAAGAATTAAATAGTCGTTGGTATTCAGGTAGTGGTATATATAGAAATGTAAAGATTTTAGTTGGTGATAATCTGCATATTAAGAAAGATGGT
>CAZOSE010000156.1:0-5128 GCA_964582385.1 uncultured Lachnospiraceae bacterium | reverse complement strand
CCGGACCCTTTGAAGCTCCTGAGAATCTACCATCCGTAATTAATGCTATGGAGCTACTTAGCTTATCATCTGATGATATTGCTTCAGTTGTATAAAACATTTCAGGCATTCCACTACCTTTTGGCCCTTCATACCTTATTAATACAGCATCGCCTGGTTTAATTTTATGGGTTAGAATTGCCTCTATTGCCTCTTCCTCACTATCAAATGGCCTTGCTATTAGTTTTGCTTTATGCATTTTCTTAGGGACGGCTGTATGTTTTACTACTGAACCTTCTGGTGCTAAATTGCCTGTAAGAACTGCTACAGAACCATTGACTCCTATAGGATTCTTACCTGAATATATTATATCAGTGCTCTTAAGGCCAAGCTTTTCTAAATATCTATCACACTTATCATAATATCCGTTTTTCTTTAGATCTTCTAAGTTTTCACCTAGGGTTTTACCTGTAACCGTCAAAACATCAAGATGTAGACTAGATTTGATTTCTTCCATTATCCTTGGAACACCGCCTGCATAATAAAAATACTCCGCAGGCCATTTACCTGTAGGACGAATATCTAGCAAATAATATACATCCCTATGAAGCTTATCAAAGGTATGTCCATCTATATCAATTCCAAATTCACGGGCGATTGCTGGTATATGCATTAAGGTGTTGGTTGAACCAGAAATTGCACCATGAACAAGAATTGCATTTTCAAAAGATTCTTTTGTTACAATTTTAGAAGGCCTTAAATCTTCTTTTGCAAGTCTAGTTGCTTGTATTCCTGCTTGATATGAAATTTCTTCTAATTCTTTGCTAGTTGTAGGCATTACAGCACTTCCCGGTAGCATCAATCCTAAGGCCTCTGCCATCACTTGCATAGTGGCTGCCGTTCCCATAAAAGAACAAGCTCCACAAGAAGGGCATGCACAGTGTTTATAACTTATGAGTTCTTCTTCTGTAATTTCCCCTCTTTTATACATAGCACTATAAGTCCCAATTTGCTCTAAAGTAAGCAAATTAGGACCTGCATTCATTACACCACCTGTCACAATTATTGACGGAATATCTATTCTACCAATTGCCATTAAGTGTGCCGGAACTCCTTTGTCACAACTTGATATAAAGACTCCTCCATCAAAGGTTGTGGCATTTGCGTGAATCTCAATTAGATTAGCTATTATATCCCTTGATACTAAAGAATAATTCATTCCATCATGTCCCTGAGACATTCCATCACATATATCTGTTGCAAAGTATCTTGCTGCTTTAGCCCCATTTTCTTGTATACCCTTAACTGCATTATTTACAAACTTATCAAGATGAGCACTTCCAGGATGACTATCTCCAAAAGTACTTTCAACAATAATCTGTGGTTTTTCCAAGTCGGCTAAGGTCCATCCTGCTCCTAGACGAAGAGGATCCATTTCTGGTGCTAATTTTCTAACCTTCCCACTTCTATAATCCATATTATTACCCTACTTTTATTAAGGCTTTAACAACATCATCTTTGTTCTTTGATACATAATCAAAGGCTTTTTCTGTATCTTCAAAGTCGAATTCATGGGTAACTATTCCCGATACATCGATTATCCCTTCAGAAATTGCATTAATTGCTTTCTTATATATGTTTCTATATCTAAAAACAGAGGTAATTGTAGCTTCTTTAGCCATAATCTTAGCAAAGTTATATTCAATAATATCTTCTGGTGCCATACCTACAAGTACAATAGTTCCACCCCTTTTAACCAAATAAGAAGTTTGCCCAACAGTCACCTTACTTCCTGCAGTTTCAATAACAACATCTAGACCTTTTCCTTTTGTAAGCTTATCCATTACTTCAACCGCATCTTCATTGGCAGCATTAATAACTCTACTAGCTCCTAAAGTAGTTGCAAAATCAAGTCTTTTTTGCATCACATCAACAACAGTTATATCTGTAGCACCATAAGCCTTACACGCAAGTAAAGTTACTAAACCAATACATCCTGCTCCTAGAATAATTACTGAATCACCAAGACTTACATTCCCTTGTTCAGCTGAATGCATACCAACAGACAGTGGTTCAACCAAGGCACCCTCTTTAGTCGTAATGTTATCTGGTAATTTAAAGCACATATTAGCAGGAAATGCAATATAGTTCACTAAACAACCGTGATATGGTGGAGTTGCAAGAAACTCAACATCTGGGCAAAGATTATACTTACCAGCCTTGCAAAACTCACACTCTCCACAAGTAATTCCTGGTTCTAATGCCACCTTGTCACCAATTACTAAATCTGTAACCTTACTTCCTAACTCAACTACTTCTCCAGCACATTCATGACCAAGAATAAAATCTCCTTCTACCACAAAGTCACCAATAGCACCTGATTCTAGATAATGGGAGTCAGAACCACATATACCTACGTACTCAATCTTTACCAACACTTCATTATCTTTGATTTTTGGCATATCAATATTTCTCATTTCCATAGCATTGATACCTGTCATAAAAACAGCTTTGTTTTCCATTATACATTTTCTCCTTTTGCTTTAATTGTTAGCTAGTTATATGCGAAACTCTCTTTTTGCCTTCTCTCCAATAGTGAATAGCTGTTACTATAATGCCTAGCACCAACAAAGCAATTACCAAGATAAAAGGTAGGATTCTTGATATATCGCTAAGTAGTCCGCCTAGATAACCAAAGGGTATACTTACAAACATTACTATAGTTTGTAGCAAGGCTAAGATACTAGATCTCTCTATTGGGTCAACATGAATTGCAACTAAAGATTCTCTTAACATATTTAAAACAGAAGCTCCCAAGGCTTCAAATAATATAGATGCAAAAAGCATTATATAACCTATCAACCCTGTTCCTTTTATTGATATTAATAGCACACAACTTACTATATAACTTATAAAACCTAAGTACAGTGGCCATTTCAGTCTAGATTGTTTTATTTTTGCAATAATAGTAAAGAATAAAATTATAGACAGTATACTTTTTACCATTGGGAATATTGGTAGTAGGCTGTCGGGAACACCAATAAGCCTAGACGCAAGTATTTGCCAAAAGGTCATACCTATCATAATTACAATCTCTACTATAATACTAATAACCACCGCAAACATAGTTCCACTAGAAGCAGTCATTTTTTTATAGGCAACTTTATAGCCTATTAGCATTTCGCCCCATGACTTATTACGGGATTCTTCACGCTTAATTCTCCCAACTTTTGTTTCAGTTGAGAATTTATATAACAATACTATTTTTATAGACATGATAATAAAAGCATTAATATAAAGTATTCGCAGAGCAGGTATGAGTGTAAGCTTTGATACCAAAATCGACGATATTGGCGCAAAGAGAGCTGATAAATTAGAAAAAATCATGACCCATGAATATATCCTTGTTATTTTATCTTTAGGTGCATCCTCAACTAATAAACAGTCCCAAGATACAGTAGTTATTTTCATTGCTCCATTAAAAACTGCTGCCACAACAAAAAACCAAAAGCCTTGGCTTGATGCCCAAATAAGACAAGGGATACAAAAAGCTATAATATCAAATATCGCGGTACTCTTCCTACGTCCCATTTTATCTACAATTGCACCTGACATAAACGCAAAAATCATTTGGGAAAACAGATATATTGAAGTTACTATCCCTACCTGTATATCATCCATACCAAATGCAAGCATATAAACAGATGCATATGGCAAACACAAGTTCATAGATAATCCCCATAGTGGTTCTGTATAAACAGCAGCCCTTGAGTTACCGCGAAGTCCAAACAAGGTACTTATTAAGGGATGCTTTAATAGAAATTTTGTCAATTAACTTTCTCCTTTTTCAAGTAATAAACAAACTAGTTAATGTTATTAAGACAAAGCAATTAAGCAGCTTTCTTTTTCTTATTTCCATTAAATAGTATCAAAAAAATAAACATTAGTAAGGGAAATACTATAGCTGTCAATATTCCCGACTTTAATCTTGCCTGTTCCAACAATACGTCTTGACCTAGTAAAACCTTTAGTGGTTGGTTAACACTCTTAATCTGTTCTGAAACAAAACCAGCGATCCACGGTCCAACAGCCGCACCAAGATCACCCATAACCGCAAACATACCAAACATTACAGTTCCACCATAAGGTAAGCGTGCTGAAGTCATACTAATAGTTCCTGGCCACATCAGTGCAACTGAAACCCCTGTTAAGGCACAACCAAATAGTGAGAATATAGGGTTTCTAGAAAACACAGCTATACTATAGCAAATAACACAAAGGGCAGAACTTGCTATCAAGGCATATCTTAGATTGATTTTATCACCTTTTAATCCATAAAGCATTCTAACAATCCCCATAAAACCAGCAAACAAACAAGGTCCTAGCATATCACCTACCACCTTACTTACTTGTAAACCTTGCTGGGCAAATATAGATGACCACTGGGACATTGTAAGCTCTGAGGCCCCTGCACACGCCATTATAACAAGTGCAAGTTTAAAATGCTTGTTAGACATTAGCTCCTTAAATGACATTAGTTTGCTTTCATCCTTTATTAGAGGAGCTATAGGAACCCTGGCATATAAAAAGCCGTTGATGAAAGGAACTAGAGCCCATATAAGCGGTAGTGTATACCAGAATTCATTACCAAATACAAATAAAATAAGGGTTGAAAATAATACAACTGCCATTTGCCCCCAACAGTAAAAGGAGTGCAAAAGGCTCATGGTGGATGCTTTTCTTTCTCCTGGAATAGCTTCTACAATTGGACTAACTAGTACTTCAATCGTTCCACCTCCTATTGCATAAACAACAACTGCAATAGATATTCCAACATATGAATCATTTAATATATTAGGCAAGACACTTAATAAAACAAGGCCTAATGAAGATAATATATGGGCTCCTACTATAGCAACTCGGTAGCCTATCCTATCTGCATATTTAGCAACAATAACATCAGTTACTAGTTGAACAGCAAAGTTAAGAAAAACTATCCTTCCTAGCTGTTCGTAGTTAAGATTAAAATACTCCCTAAAGATTATAAATAGTAAGGGGGCAAGATTGTTTATAATGGCTTGTGTAACAAAACCTAAATAAGATGCATAGGTTGTATGTTTGTATGTAAGTTTATGTTTGTTCATTTTAT
>CAZOSE010000155.1:0-5145 GCA_964582385.1 uncultured Lachnospiraceae bacterium | reverse complement strand
CCATCTATTGTAATTTTTTCTTCTTCATAGTAGTTCATATATTCGACCTCGAATCCTCTAATAGGTGTTTGGGAAATTAAAAATCAAATAATAATAAGTATTACTAATAACAAATTAATAATAATAAGTAATGGCTATACAGTGAAAATGATTAATGAATGACAAAATATTGATACTTTTGTATAAAAGAATAGTATCATATTTTTTTTGAATAATCTATACTAAAATTATGAGAAGTTTATAATGTTAAATATATTTAAATGGAGGTATTTTATGAAATTAGGAGTAATGAATCCAGTTTTGTATTCTATGGAATTTGAAGAGGCACTAAAATATTTAAATAGTATTGGTGTTGAGTGTATTGAGATTGGAGCAGGTGGCTCTCCTGGTGATAAACATTTAAAGCCTTTGGAATTAATAAATGATTCGAAAAAGGTGGAGGAATATAAAGGGTTATTAGAAAAATATGAAATAGATATTTCTGCGCTTAGTTGTCATGGTAATCCTGTTCATCCTAACACTGAAATAGCAAAAAAAAATGATTATGAATTTAGAAATACGATTTTGGCTGCACAGGCTTTAGGTGTAGATACTGTAATTGGTTTTTCAGGTTGTCCTGGAGATTCTGATACATCACAGTATTCTAACTGGGTTACCTGCCCTTGGCCAGAGGAATTTGGACAGATATTAGAATGGCAGTGGAATGAAAAGGTTATACCTTACTGGAAGGACATGGCTGCTTTTGCTAAGGAACACGGTGTAACCAAGATTGCTTTAGAAATGCATCCAGGATTTGTAGTATACAATCCAGAAACACTATTAAGACTTAGAGAAGCAGTAGGAGATGTAATAGGAGCGAACTTTGATCCAAGTCATTTGTTCTGGCAAGGAATTAATCCCACATCTGCTATAAAGGAATTAGAAGGAGCTATCTATCATTTTCATGCTAAAGACACTAAAATTGACGAGAGAAACTGTGGAGTAAATGGAGTACTAGATAACAAGTCTTATGGAGAGATTAAAAACCGTTCATGGGTATTTAGGACTGTTGGCTATGGACATGGCAAAGAAGTTTGGAATGATATGATTAGTATGCTAAAAACAATAGGTTACGATGGTGCAATTAGTATTGAACATGAAGACGGACTAATGTCACCGGTAGAAGGATTAGAAAAAGCAGTAGAATTCTTAAAAGAAGTACTAATCTATGATAATGCTGGAGATATGTGGTGGGCGTAAATAGATGTGGAAACTTATAAATATAGATAGATGTATATAGATTATGAATATAGTTTTTATGGTTTTTAATATTTAAATTATATAAAAAAATATAAAGGATGATAAGATGAGCAAAAAAATCACATTAGGGATAATTGGTTTTGGGGGAATGTCTTCCTACCATGAGAAGGAATTATCTGAATATAACAGAATTAATGTAAAAGGTGTCTTTGATATTAACGAGGAACGTCTTGACTATGCAACTGAATTAGGCCTTGTGGCTTACACAAGTAAAGAAGCCTTACTAAATGATAAAGAAATAGATGCAGTATTAATTGGAACAACTAATGAAGTACATAAAGAACTTTGTATTGAAGCAATGGAAGCCGGTAAACATGTAATATGTGAAAAACCTGTAACCTTATCTTCCGATGAACTTGTGGAAATAATGGATGTTGCAAAAAAGTATAATAAAGTCTTCACCGTTAACCAAAACAGACGTACCAATAAAGATTTTGTGTTAATGAGAAGGAATGTAGAAGAGGGTAAAATAGGAAGCCCTTATATTATAGAATCAAGGGTAGAAGGTTCTAGAGGGATGCCGTCAGGATGGAGAACTATTAAGGAACTTGGTGGGGGAATGATGCTTGACTGGGGAGTGCATTTAATTGACCAACTTATGTATATGATTCCAGAAAAGGTAGTTAGTGTATACTCTAGAATGTACAATATTCAGTACAGTGAAGTTGAAGATAACTTCAGCCTTACTATAGTCTTTGAAAGTGGACTTACTTGTATAATAGAAGTGTTTACCAATAATTATATTAAACATCCAAGATGGTATGTGCTAGGTAAAAAGGGTACCTTGGTAATTGATGATTGGGACTGTGAGGGACAAATTGTTCGTTCTTTGGATAATGATGACCAGTGGGAAGAAGAAATAGTTTTCTCAAAGGCAGGACCTTCAAAAACAATGGCTCCAAGAAGTGAGCACACAACAGAAACAATTAAAATATCAGAGCCTGATGATGTTGTAGATAATTTATCAGTTGTGTATGATCAGTTTGCAGATGCAATTGAAGGAAAAGCTGAACTGACTATTAAACCTGAAGAGGCTCTTAGAGTAATGAAAGTCATGGAAGCAGCATTTGTTTCAGCAGAAAAAGACGAAGTTGTGAAAGTTAATATTTAGTTTTTAAACATAAATAGGAGGTATATATGTCGAATTTTAAAATAGGTTTACAATTATATTCTATCCGTGAAGATATGGAACGAGATATGGAAGGTACTTTGGTAAAAGTAAAAGAAATGGGTTATGACTATGTTGAATTTGCAGGATATTATGGGCGCAGTGCAGATGAAGTCTTAGAATTATTAAACAAATATGAACTAAAATGTGCCTCAGCCCACATGCCTTATGAAGCTTTTCTTGAGGATGGAGAAAGTAACATTAACTTCCTTAAAACTATAGGTGCAAAATATAGTGCTGTGCCATGGATGGATATAGACAAACATGCAGGTAGTGACAAGTTTGACCAAACCAAGGAAGACTTCACCAAAGTAGGGCAAATGTTAAAAGATGCAGGTATTACACTTTTATACCATAATCATGAATTTGAGTTTAAAAAATACGAAGATAAGTATTTGCTAGATTGGCTATATGAAAGTATTCCACAGGAATTGTTACAAACAGAAATCGATACTTGCTGGGTAAATTATGCAGGTGTTGATCCAGTAGACTATATAATAAAATATAGTGGAAGATCACCAGTAGTTCACCTTAAAGATTTTGTTTGTAACAATAAGAATAATGGACCTGTATATGCTCTTATTGATGGTGATGGCAAGACTGGCAAAGAGCCGTCCCGTGAAGATAATGGCTTTGATTTTAGACCACTGGGTGAAGGAGTTCAAGATATACCTGCTATATTAAAATCAGCAAAAGAAGCAGGAACAACTTATATAATTGTAGAGCAAGATGAATCTACAAACTACCCTCCCCTAGAATCAGCTAGAAGAAGTAGAGAATATTTAATAACATTAGGTTTGTAGTTTAATAATAAAGGAGAATAATTATGTCTAATACAGATAATATTTTAAATGATTATAAAGTAAACCAAGAAAAGGTAGAAATAGATACAAGCAAGGTGCTAAAGGTAGGTATTATAGGAACAGGATGGATTGCTGCAGCTCATATGGAAAGTTATTTGAAAATGCCCGATGTTGAGATAGTTGCAGGTGCAGACCTAGTACCAGGTAAAGCAAAAGAGTTTTTTGATAAATATGGTGCATCAGATGTAAAAACATTTACAAGTCATACTGAAATGTTAGACTCTGTAGAATTAGATGCTGTTAGCGTCTGTACATATAATGCAACCCATGCAGAATGTAGTATTGATGCTCTAAACAGAGGCGTTCATGTATTACTAGAAAAACCAATGACTGTTACCCTAGATGAAGCAGTAGATATTATAAGAGCTGAGAAAGAAAGTGGAAAGGTTCTATCTATAGGATTCCAACCAAGATTTGATGCTAATATGCAAATGATTAAAAAGATTGTTGAATCAGGGGAACTAGGAGATGTTTACTACATACAGACTGGTGGGGGAAGAAGAAGAGGAATCCCAACACCATTTGGTACATCATTTATCGAAAAAGATACAGCAGGACTTGGTGCCTTAGGTGATATAGGATGCTATTCCCTTGATATGGTATTAAACGCAGTTGGATATCCTAAACCACTAACAGTATCAGGTTACAAATCAGACTTCTTTGGAACTGATCCTTCCTATTATCCAAATCACCCAGAATACGCAAAAATATTTGGTGTAGATGATTTTGCTGCAGCCTTTGTTCGTTTAGAAGGTGGAATAATTCTTGATTTTAGAATTTCTTGGGCTATGAATATGGATACTAGTGGTGATTCGCTCATCTTAGGTACCAAAGGAGGACTTAGAATACCATCAACAGAAGACTGGAATGGAACAGTAGGTGGAAACCTAAAAATATACCATGAAGTTGGAGGGCAACAGGTAGAAACTGAAATACCTGCAATTAAAGATGATAATACTGCCCTTTTTGATAAAAAGATTCGTTCCTTCCTAGATGCAATTAAAAACGGAGAAGACTCACCAGTACCATCAAGTCAAATACTTTACAATCAAGCAATAATTGACGGAATTGCAAAGTCTTCAGAACTTGCTAGGGAAATTGAGATTGAAATACCAGAAGTTTAATTAATAATTAGACTCATATAATAGAATAAGCTTACTAATAAAGAATCTAGGAGCATTAAGATAAAATGTTTCTAGATTTTTTATGCATAAATAGGGTTGATGCAATATGTGTTTTTGTCTAAATATGAGAATAAATTACATAGTTGATTCATCTTCAAAGTTCTAGTACAATAAAAATAGATAAATGTTTAGAGAGGTACAATATGAAGTTAAGTACAAAAATCCTTATATTTGTAATATTAATATTGTTTTTTTCTGTAGGTAGTATTGCATACTTTACCTATATTCAGTTAAGAGACACTTCAGATGACTATTTAGAAGAAAGCTTAAAAGAATTGGCCTACTATGTGTCACAAGATGTTTTAGTAAAAGAGGCTCTATATTTAAGAGAAGAGACTGGGACTATAGACCACTCCCTAAATGATCATATAGAAAATATAAGAAGTTACTTTGATGTTAACTTTATAACTGTATTTGGTATGGACAAGATAAGATTAAGTCATCCTAATGTTGAGAATATTGGACTGGAATTCAAGGGTGGTGATGAAGACAGGGTTTTACAAGAAGGAGCATCATACCTATCGAGGGCAGAAGGAACACTAGGAGAATCTGTTAGAGCATTTGAGCCTATATTCTATGAAGGTAGGCAAGTAGGTGCAGTATGTGCAGGAAGTGTAGTAACAGATATATT
>CAZOSE010000154.1:0-5316 GCA_964582385.1 uncultured Lachnospiraceae bacterium | reverse complement strand
AATCAAAGGGTCTAAACAATCCATTGATTATTGTAATAGCTATAAAAAGAAAATAAAATGGAAATAAATATCTAGAAGTAGCTTTCATATCATATTTTAATAATTTTCCAATCATCTAAAAACCTCCCTAAAAAGTGAATCTACTGATTTTCCAGATTCTTCACGAATTTTATCAACTGATTTGGTTAGGACTACTTTTCCATCTTTTAAGAAAATAACGTCATCTAATATTTTCTCAATATCAGCTATTAAATGAGTAGATAAAATAATAGTTGAATCTTGGCTATAATTCTTAATAATTGTGTCTAATATATAATCCCTTGCTGCCGGATCTACCCCTCCAATTGGCTCGTCTAGAAAATAAAGTTTTGCCTCTCTACTCATTACCAGTATCAATTGTAGCTTTTCCTTTGTACCTTTTGACATTGTTTTTAGTTTATCTTCAGGGTTTAAATGTAGTTTTCCTAACATTTCATGTGCTTTGTCAGAATTAAAGTCATCATAAAAGTCATTAAACATTTCAATTATATCTTTAGCTTTCATCCAATCGTTTAGGTAATTTCTTTCAGGAAGGTAGGAAACTATAGCTTTTGTTTCTACACCTGGCTCCTTGCCGTCTATAAGTATCTTTCCATCTGTAGGTGTAAGTATATCATTGCATAACTTTATAAATGTGGTTTTTCCACTTCCATTAGGTCCTAATAATCCAATGATTTTACCTCTAGGGATCCTAAGTGTAACATCTTGTAATGCAAGGGTGTTTTTAAAGGTTTTAGTAAGGTTATTACATTCTAAGATATAGCTCATTATTTATTCCTCCTTATTTTGTTGGATAAAATTTCTATGATTTCTTCCTGGTCAAATCCTAACTCAGACATTTTAGTTAGAAATTCTACTATATGTTCGGTGGCTAATTTAGTTCTAGTTTTTTTAATCAAGTTAACATCCTCCGTTACAAACCTGCCTGTTGTTCGTTGACTATAAAGAAGACCAGAATCTTCTAGACCTGCCAGTGCTCTTTGCATTGTATTAGGGTTAACTGATGCTTGTGTAGCCAAATCTCTTACAGAGGGCATCTTAGAGCCAGGTTCATAAATGCCTGCACATATTTTAAGTTCTAGCTGTTCTATAAGTTGGGTATAAATTGGTCTATCTGAAGATAAATCCCATGCCATACTATTCCTCCTAACTAAAGCTATTATTGTGGTTTACATAGTTGCATATGGTATTTAATATAAATCAAAGGATGTGTCACTGTATTAAGTGGTTAATACAACAATACACCCTTTGAACCGTTTTGTCAACAGTTAAAATAAAAAATTATAGGAAATTTTCTTAAAGAATATATTAAAAAGATATATTGAAAATGTTCAAGATGAATGATGTAGAAGCAAATTCATGGTATAATTTAAAGTGTAAGTAACCTGCCAAAGGATTATTAAGGAGGCTTAAATCGTGCCATTAGAGATAATTAGAAATGATATTACAAAAGTTCATGTTGATGCAATAGTCAATGCTGCTAATACCTCCTTGCTTGGAGGAGGCGGAGTTGATGGTGCAATTCATAAGGCAGCAGGCCAAAAGTTGCTAGAAGAATGTCGGGAACTTGGTGGATGTAAGACCGGTCAAGCAAAAATCACTAAGGGTTATAATTTACCAGCCAAGTATATAATTCATACTGTTGGTCCTGTTTGGCAAGGTGGTAATAATAATGAAGAAAACTTGTTGGGAGATTGTTACAATAATTCTTTAAAATTAGCAAAAGAATACCAACTAGAAAGTATTGCATTTCCACTTATTTCAACTGGAGCATATGGATACCCTAAGGACCAAGCTTTAAGTGTAGCAACATCAGTTATAGGTAAATTTTTATTAGAAAATGATATGACGGTTTATTTGGTTGTATATGATAAGGCAGCTTTTGTTTTATCTGAGAAATTATTATCATCTATAGTTGAATATATTGATGATAACTATATAAAAGAGCGAGAAACTTCTCAGATGAGAAGGTATAAAGAGCTACGAAGACTTGGGGTTTCAAGAGAAATTATAGAACCATCAAGTAAGGATATAATGGACTTTGAGGACCAAATCTACTTAGAAGAATCCCTTAGAGCTCCATCAGAACAGTACATTTCCCCCAAAATTCATAAGAGAAAACTAAGTGAAGCTGTGAATAACCTAGGTGAAACATTTACCCAGATGTTACTTAGACTGATAGATGAAAGGGGAATGACAGATGCCCAAACTTATAAAAAGGCTAATGTAGACAGAAGACTTTTTTCTAAGATTCGAAGTGATATAGACTATAAGCCAAGTAAGGCAACTGTGATTGCTTTTGCAATTGGACTTGAACTAAGTATTGATGAAACAAAGGACTTGCTGTTTAAGGCGGGGTTTGCTCTTTCTAATAGTAGCAAGTTTGACGTAATTATTCAGTATTTTATTGAAATTGGGAATTATAATATCTTTCAAATAAACGAAGCCCTCTTTGCTTTTGAACAAAAGATATTAGGAAGTTAAGAAGATTAAAAAAATGTCGCATTTGATGCGACCTTTTTTTATGTCTGGGGTGTTACTATTTACCTAAGATATATATAGTTACTTGGGAAACTAAATTACAAAATATAGTTTGGTAAATACCTATATAAAAATATATATGAAAAAAATATATAAATATTATATGAAAGGGGTAATTAAATATGAATAAGGATTTAACAGAATTAGTTTTTATACTTGACAGGAGTGGTTCTATGAGTGGACTAGAAGATGATACTATTGGAGGTTACAATTCAATGGTGGAAAAACAGAAGAAGGAAAGAGGTGAGGCCTTAATTACTACCGTTCTTTTTGATGATAAGTATGAACTGCTTCATGATAGAAATAATCTTAAGGAAATATCGCCTATTACTGATAGGGAGTATTATGTTAGGGGCTCTACAGCGTTACTTGATGCTATTGGAATGACTATTAATAAGATTGTGAATGTTATGAGGCATACCGCCAAAGAAGAGCAGGCTAGTAATGTTATGTTTGTAATTATAACTGATGGAATGGAGAATTCCAGTATGGAATATGGTTATGAACATATTAGGAAAATGATAGAACATCAAAAGAAAAAGTATGAGTGGGAGTTTATTTTCCTTGGAGCCAATATAGATGCTGTTGAAACAGCCCAGAGGTTTGGCATTAATAAAGACAGGGCAGCCAATTATCATGCAGATGGGGAAGGTACAAGACTTAATTATAAGGTAGTTAGTGATACTGTAAGTGGCTTTAGGGCTAGTAGACCGATTGCTGATGATTGGAAGAAGACCATTGATAAGGACTATGAGAATAGAAAAAAGAAATAGTTTTATCGGATAATCTTAATCTAAAGCAAGTTAGACAAAGTTAAGATTAGATATTTGAATACGTTTTTGTAAATTGTAATTTTTCTGAGAAAAGACAAATAAAAAAGTAAGCTAGCTAATTGATATTCCCACCCTTGTAGTAGATAGTTAATATGATAAAACTGTGGACTTCTCCACTGTTTACCATAAGGATGAATATTTCAATTAGCTAGCTTTTTTTTTTGTAATATTATTGAGACTAACAAATATTTTAGTATATTCTCTTTAAGGCTTTTATACATTAGCAACTTTAACAGCTGATTTTCCCCTTAAATACTTTGAGATTTCGGTTCCTGCCATGGCGCCTTCATAAACTGCCTTGGATATTTGTAACAATCCACCAGTGCAGTCACCAGCAGCGTATAGGCCAGGGATATTAGTAGCCATCTTTTCATCAACTAGGATTTTGTTGCCATCTATTTGGGCTCCGATTTTCCTTGCCAAATCAGTACTTCCAGCAACACCAAGGGCTATAAATAAACCACTAATATTAAGGATGGAATTATCATCAAAAACAAGTCCTTCTACCATGTCATCACCGGTAACTTCTTTGATTTTAGATGTATTTACTTTTATGTTATTGTAGTCCCCAGGAACTTCAAAGTCTGCTTCTTTTCCATTGGTAAGGATTGTTACAAGATTAGAAGTTCCTGCTAATTCCTGTGCCTCATGAAGTGCATAGCTACTATGACCTAACACTGCGACATCTTTACCCCTATAGAAAAATGCGTCACATGTAGCACAGTAACTTACTCCAAGACCTTCAAGTTCTTTAAGTCCTTTAATTCTTGGAGTTCTTCTGGATGTTCCTGTTGCAATTACAACACCATCTGCACTATATTTCCCACCTTGTGTAATAATAGTTAATTTATCTTCATAGGAAATTCCTAGTACTTCATCTTGTATAATTTCTGCGCCAAGTCTCTTGGCACCTTCCATGCCGTTGGTTATAAGATCTTCCCCTGACATAGGTTCATTTAATCCATAATAGTTTTCAACCTCAGCAGCCTTAGCTAAAGCACCATAATCTCTACCAATTACTGTTGTTTTGAAACCAGCTCTTGTTGTATATAATGCCGTTGAAATTCCTGCCGGACCATTTCCAATAATAATTACATTTGCCATTATACTCCACCTTTCTTAATTAAATCATAGTATGACAGAATGTTCTAAATAGTTCTGTAACAACATCACATAATACCCTAATTCAAAGAAAAAATCAAGTTACTTACCTTTTAAGAGGAATTGTCGCTAATTGCAAGCTAAATAAAGTTTTATCTTTAAGAAAGCCTTAATTATACAGGCCTTATTCTTAAGAAATTATTAATTATACAAAGCTAGTATAACAAGGTATAATCAAGGTAACGCACAAGTATAAATACAGTAGAAGGAGGGGAGTAGGGGTGCAAATTCAGCAGGAAGAAAAAAATTCAACAAAGCAAAACGATTCTTCAAAACCTGCAATTGTGGTTAAGAATCTACATAAAATTTATACTGTTGGAAGCAATAAGATATTTGCTTTAAATGGAGTTGATATTACTATTGAAAAAGGTGAGTTTTGTGCAATAGTGGGAACTTCTGGTTCTGGTAAGTCAACACTACTAAATATGCTTGCAGGCTTAGAAAAGCCGACAAAAGGTGAGATTATTATTGGTGGTAAGCATATAGAAAAATTACGGGAGAATCAACTAGTTAAATATCGTAGAGAGCATGTAGGATTTATTTTTCAATCCTTTAACTTGCTATCTTCTATGAATGCTATAGAAAATGTTGCTTTACCATTAACATTCAAAGGTTTACCTAAAAGGATCAGACTAAATAGAGCATCAAAAATGTTAGACTTGGTAGGGCTATCAACACATAAAAAACATAAACCAATGGAAATGTCAGGTGGCCAACAACAAAGGGTAGGTATTGCAAGAGC
>CAZOSE010000153.1:0-5333 GCA_964582385.1 uncultured Lachnospiraceae bacterium | reverse complement strand
TACCTCTTATCGTTATATACTTTGGCTCATAATCATTTTCTATGTCAATTCCTAATGTACTCTTTGGCAAATCTCTCACATGTCCGTTGGAAGCCATCACTGTATAATTACTTCCTAAAAACTTTTTTATGGTTTTAGCCTTCGCCGGCGACTCGACTATAACTAGATTTTTTGGCATATAACCCTCCCCTTAATTCTTGCTGCATATTCTAAGAAATACAGGAATAATAATTTTTTCTAATCTCTTTTATCAATTTATTTAGTTACAGTTTTAATAACACTTCGCTTAATTCTTCTATATTAAGATTAGTTTGTCCTGCAAGCTCATTCATATGCATTGGCAAATAACTTAAACAAGCATACACTATTTTTTCTTTTTTTTCAAGCAACTTAATATTTACGGAACTATTGTTAATACTATTTTCAAAATTGTATTCAAAATCTTCAAGAATATCATTAGTGTTTGTAACAAGCTTTGCACCTTGTTTTATTAAATTATTACAACCTCCACTTAACTTGTTATATATACTGCCTGGAACCGCATAAATATTTTTACCTTGTTCTAGTCCTGAATCTACTGTTATTAAAGAACCACTTTTTTCTTTTGCTTCTATTACTAGTATCCCATCAGACAATCCACTTATAATACGATTTCGCATAGGAAATTGATAGGGTTTTGGTGGAACTGCTAAACCATATTCTGATATTATACCACCTTGGTCTATCATATTCATATAAAGGGAGAAGTTCTCTTTAGGATAGCAAATATCAATTCCACATCCTAATATTCCAAAGGTATCAGAAGATGCATTTAATGCTCCTTTATGTGCATATCCATCAATACCTAGTGCTAAACCACTAACTATCTGTACTCCACAACTTGCAAGTTCCCTTGATAGTTTCAGTGCTACTTCTTTACCGTAATCAGAACAATTTCTTGCCCCCACTACCGATATTGTAACCCTATCCTCCCTTGGTAGTTTCCCTCTTATGTATAGCCCAAAAGGCGGATCATAGATGTTTCTTAATTTTGAGGGATATTCCTTATCATCTATTGTTAGAAAATATATGTTTTTATTTTTTAATTTATTATAATCATTTTTCACTATGGAGGAATTTTTACTCTTTTCTATACTTATTATATCTTTTTTACTTAGGTTCTTAATTTCTTCTAACTGAGATTTCTTACCTTTAAAGGCTTCTTCAGGGGAACCGTAGTATTCTATTATAGCCTTTACTTTCCTAAGTCCAACATTTTCTATGTTAAGCAGCCAGTACCAGTATTCCTTTTTTGTCATCTTCATTCCTTCCTTCCATTATTACTCCTTATATTAACTTTAAAGGTCATTTCCCCAGTACTTCTTATCTAATGTTCTATACCTTATTGCTTCACTTAAATGCTTTACCTTAATAGTAGGTGAACCTTCCAAATCAGCTATTGTTCTTGATACTTTTAAAATCCTATGATAACCACGGGCTGAAAGATTTAGCTTTTCATAGTAGTGTTCTAAAATTGCCTTTTCTTCTTTGCCTATTTGGCAATATTTCTTAACCATTGTTGCTGTAAGCTGGGAATTGAAATATATATCTTCCTTTTTATATCTTTCTAGTTGTATATTTCTTGCTTCCATTATTCTTTCACGAATAGATGCTGAGGATTCTGACTTGTGCTTTTTATCCAAATCCCGATATTGAATAGAAAGAGCCTCTACACATAAGTCAATCCTATCAAGGAGGGGTTTGCTTATTTTCCCTAGGTATTTATTTATTTGTCCGAGGGAGCAATTACACTTGTTCCTATCGGGATAATACCCACAATTACAAGGATTCATGGCAGCCACGACCATTGAGTCACTAGGGAATTTGTAACTTCCTTGAAGTCTTGTAATTGTCACTTCATTATCTTCTAAGGGTTGTCTTAAGGTTTCTATTGTATTACGGGTAAATTCAGGCAATTCGTCTAAGAACAAGACTCCAAGATGGGCTAGGCTGATTTCTCCAGGAACAGGATTTCTTCCTCCGCCTACTAATGCTGTTGTTGTTATTGTATGATGAGGGGACCTGTAGGGTCTATTAGATACCAAGTATTGATTATTAGATAGTAATCCAGATACACTATATATTTTAGATATTTGCAGACTTTCTTCTAGGGTTAAATCTGGTAATATAGTTGGCACTCTCTTAGCAAGCATAGTCTTGCCAGAACCTGGTGGCCCTACCATTAGGATATTATGCATACCACAGGCAGCAATTTCTAGTCCTCTTTTTGCAATCTCTTGTCCTACTACATCAGCAAAGTCAAGTTGGTCTAACTTACCACCTTGTGACAAGATATGGTCAATATCAATATAGTGGGGTTCAAGATAAGTTTCATTGTTAAGAAAATCCACCACTTGTCTAATATTTAAGGCTCCATATACATCAATTCCTTGAACTATAGCTGCTTCATTAATATTGCTATGTGGAACTATACATCTTTTAAAACCTTGTTTCTTGGCAGCATGAATAATGGGTAGTACTCCATTTACCCTTTTTATGTCTCCATTTAAACCAACTTCACCAATTAGTAAAGTATCTTTTAAGCTATCTTGATGGATAAAACCGAATGCGGTTAGAATTGCTATTGCAATAGGAAGATCAAAGGCTGTGCCTTCTTTTCGAATATCAGCTGGAGATAAATTAACAGTTATTTTCTTAGGTTTAAGTACAAAGCCTGAGTTCTTAATTGAAATTATAACTCTCTCTCTTGCTTCTCTTACTTCAGAACCTAAATAACCAACCAAAGCAAACATAGGTAGGCCATCACTAACGTCTGCTTCCACAGAAATTATTGAGGCATCTATGCCACATAATGCAGCACTTAGTGCTTTACTAAACATAAAAAACTCCTTTCATTGTCTCTCTCCAATGAAAGAAGCGTTCATCCAAATTTATTGTAACAAAATTACAATAAATTAACAAGTATAAACTAATATATTTTGGTTAATAATACATTTAATTGTCAAGAAGTTTTTTTAATTCATCCATAAATGTATTAACATCTTTGAATTCACGGTAAACTGACGCAAAACGAACGTAGGCAACAGGATCAAATCCCTTTAGCTTGTCCATAACAATTTCACCTATAATTGAACTTGAAACTTCTCTTTCTTCCAAGTTATATATGGTACTTTCAATATCATCTACCAAGGCCTTGATTTGATCAACGGACACAGGACGTTTATGGCAAGACCTAAAAATACCCTTTTCTATCTTAGCTCTATCATAAGGTTCCCTAGTATCGTCCTTTTTTATTATTAGTAAGGGTAAAGCTTCGACTTTTTCATAAGTAGTAAATCTCTTCTTACATATATCACATTGACGTCTTCTACGAATACTTTTACCATCATCAATTGGTCTTGAATCCACTACTCTTGTATTGGCATCATCACAATATGGGCAGTTCATGCTAACATTCTCCTTCGTACTTATTTATTATTATAATTATATTCTATACACTTTTAATGTCAAGTAAAAACCGTTATCAGACATGGTAGGTGGGCATATATTAGTTAGTAGATAGAGGAATGATTGTAAGGTGAATTAGGGTGAAGCAGATAAGGTTTTCGGATTTCAAAGAAAAAGAGGTAATTAATTGTAGAGACGGAGAAAGACTTGGATATGTTTGTGATTTGATTTTTGATTGTAATACTGGGAATATTCTAAAGATAATAATCCCAGGACCTTGTAAGGTTTGGGGAATACTAGGAAGGGAAAATGAGTATATTATAGGTTTTTGCTGTATTGTACAAATTGGTGAAGATGTAATTTTGGTAGATGTGGATGCAAAAAATACTCTTGTTAAGATTGAGTATTAAGTGACTATAAAAATATATCATCCTAAGTACAGGTATGAATCTTGTAGCTCTTGTAAGATTCCTGCCTATCCTTAGGATGATAAGATCTATATATAGACATCTCTTAAGTGAAAGATTTTTGTCTATACTTAGAATGATAATATACATCTGTATAATTAATTAATTGCTTGTAAGTTTAGTTTCTAAATTAAGGTTAAGTAGTTTTTCATGCTTTTTAGTGCGTTTTTTTCTAGTCTTGAGACCTGGGCTTGAGAGATGCTTATTTCTTCTGCAACCTCCATTTGTGTTTTTCCCTTGTAAAAACGCAGATTAATAATGTTTTTTTCTCTTTCTGGTAGCTTATTAATTGCATCTTTTAGACTAATATCTTCAATCCAATTACTTTCAATGTTTTTTTTATCACTTACTTGATCCATTATATATAATGTGTCTCCACCATCATTATATACAGGTTCATGTAATGATACAGGTGTTTGAATAGCATCAAGTGCAAATACAATATCTTCTTTACTAATTCCTATTTCATTAGCTATTTCACTTATGGTTGGTTCGTGATTACTCCTTTTCATTAAAGCTTCTTTTGTATAGATAGCTTTATATGCTGTATCCCTTAGAGACCTGCTAACCCTTATACTATTATTATCTCTTAAATACCTTCTTATTTCCCCAATAATCATAGGTACAGCATAAGTTGAAAATTTTACATTTTGACTTATATCAAAATTATCAATTGCCTTTATTAATCCTATACAACCAATTTGAAACAAATCATCTATACTCTCTTTGCTATTAGTAAATCTTTGTATGATACTAAGTACCAACCTTAAGTTACCATAAATATACTTTTCTCTAGCAGTTTGATCACCTGCAAGTATTTTGTCAAATAGTTCCTTTCTTTCCTCGTTCTTAATTAATGGTAATTTTGATGTGTTTACTCCACATATTTCAACCTTGTACTTAGACATATAATAATAACCTCCCAAATCATTACTTACATTCTAATGATTAACTTTAAAGTTATTCTTTATACGATTATTAAGGATGAAATATATTCCACTTCTTAGTAAGCCTTATAAATCACTGAAAACGTAACATTTCTTTTTTTAATCTTTTTATAATTTTTTTCTCTAATCTAGAGATATATGACTGAGATATGCCTAGATAGTCTGCCACTTCTTTTTGTGTATATTCATTACCATCTCTGGTATTAATTCCATATCGAAGTTGAACTATTACCCTTTCTCTATCGTTCAATTTATCTAGAGCCTTATTAAGTAGCTTTTTGTCAACTTCTTTTTCAATATCCTTAGATATAGTATCTTCCTCTGTTCCCAAAATATCAGATAACAATAATTCATTACCATCCCAGTCTACATTTAAAGGTTCATCTATGGATACTTCCATTTTTGTTTTATTATTTCTTCTTAAATACATTAAAATTTCATTTTCAATACATCTTGAAGCATATGTAGCAAG
>CAZOSE010000152.1:0-5354 GCA_964582385.1 uncultured Lachnospiraceae bacterium | reverse complement strand
AATATTTGAAGAAAATTAATCAATGAGATAAATGGAAACATACCTTTAGCCTGTGTGACCCTTTAACTTGGGATATGCAACAGTATAACCTGCATTACTCAAATGGTCTGCAAGGGGTTTAATTTCATGTATGCCTCCTCCAAAACCATGTATTACTAAACATCCATATATATCATTCATAATTTTGTCCTTTATACGTATTATATTTATTTTAATTTGCTTCACAAAGTTAGTTTAATATAATTTTTAATATTAATAAAAATATTGATATTAACATCTATTATATATTAATAAGTAGTAAGCTTGTATAGAGCTTTATAAACATAATAAAAAAGTAATATTTCAATCAATATAAAGTAACTAAATTCATAGTATAAGTAAGATGAGTTAACATATTAATATACTGTTATTACAGGTTAAAGTAAACCCTATATATTATACAGGCCAGTAGTTAGATTAACTTATCCTTACTACTGGCCTGTATAAACTATCACATTATTTATTATTAAACTAACCTTTTAAACCCTTTAATGGTGGTAGTGTAGATCCTTCACTTTGCCAAAATCTCTTAACCATTTCTGGAAGTCTTAAACTGTCAAACCTGTTCTCTACCGACATTTCAATTGCATCTTCTTTTCCTTCTTGTAGTTTTACAACAAAGTCTGGATCAATTATAACTGCTCTTCCTAAGGCAACAATATCTGCATACTTTAAAGCATCTAGTGCATCTTCTGGTGTAGCTATAGAACCTGCTACCATTAAAGGAACCCTACCATCTATTCCTTTATGAATTGTAGTAGCTATTGGCTCATTATTGCCACCAGATGTTGGCATAGCATCATATTTACCCATTGACAAATGAATATAGCCAATACCACTCTTAATTATTTCATTAACTAACTTTACAGCTTCATTTACTGTATAACCAATGTTTTCACCGTGAACTTCTTCTGGGGATAAACGATATCCTACAACAAATGTATCATCTGCATAATCTTCTACAACTGAATTAACCTCATCTACTACTGCTAAGGCAAAGTTCATTCTTTTTTCCAGACTTCCTCCCCACTTATCTTTACGTATATTTGAATATTCTGAGAAGAATTGTTGTATCATATAGTGGTTTGCACCATGAATTTCTACACCATCAAATCCTGCTTCTATAGCTCTCCTAGTAGCCTGGCCATAATCCTTAATAAACTCATCAATTTGGTCCTTTGTTAATTCTTCAGGTACATAATCTAAAAATGGAAATTCTATTTTAGAAGGTGCATATACAACGCCTTTTCTTTTATAGGTACCACGGGACTCCCTACCTCCATTGTGCAACTGCAAAATTGCTAAGTTTCCTTTTTCTTTAATCACATCAGCCAACTTTTTTAAACCTTTTATATTATTATCATCAAAGGCAGTTAATTGATTTAACATACCATGGCCATCTCTAGATGTTGCAGCTGCACCGGTTATAATTAGTCCGCCCGTATTGTTTCTTATTGAAAAGTAATCTATGTCTTCTTTCCCTACTGTATCATCGTCATTTGAACCATAAACTAACATAGGTGCCATTGCAAAACGATTCTTTGTTTCAACACCATTACCTAGTTGAACTGATTCAAACAAACTTTCAAACTTTTTATTCATAGTAATTTCCTTCTTTCTTATTCTTCAATTACTTTATCATTCATCTTTTCAATTAATTCCATAATTCCCGCTTCAATTTTGACAAAATCCTCTTCCTTTGGAGCACCTTCAAACTCAACTGATTCTACAAAGTCCCATTTCATCCTGTTTTTCTCTAGAATTTCTGCTAATTCCTTTTCAGCTCCGCCAGACCATCCGTAGGAGCCGAATCTAAAGGCTGCCTTATTAAGTATCTTCTTTCTTCCAATCTCATCTATTGCTGCTGCAACAGGTGGAAACATCTTGTACTCATAAGTAGGTGCTGCAATTATTATTCCTGCCGATTGAAATACAGTAGCTACTACTTCACTATCACTATTATATGGCATCTCCAGCATATTAACCTTGATACCTTCTCTTTCAAGTATAGCTTTTGCGAACTCAACTGCCTTACCTGTCATTCCATACATAGAACCCCAAAGGATAGTTATTTCATTTTTGCCTGCTCCTTCAGAGTACTTAGCAAAACGAGTATAATCATCAATAATTTTATTAGGCTTACCTCTATATAAAGGTCCATGGCCAGGTGCAACAATATTTATATCAAATTCTCTAGACTTTTGTATTGCTCTTTTTAAGGCTGGAGTAAATGTATTCATAACGTTAGAGAAGTATCTAATACCTTCAAATTCAAATAATTCTACTTCTTCTTGGGTCATTTCATCATCAAAAATATGTTCTTCTATTTTACCAAATGCACCATACATATCACATGAGAATAGAATCTTACTATCAACTTCATAAGTATACATTGTATCTGGCCAGTGAACATTAGGTACAGGATGAAAACTAAGTATCTTGCCATTACCTAAATCAAGAGTATCTCCTTCTTTAACTACTTGAATATTAATATCTTCACCATAAAATGAATTCACTAATTTAGCTGCTTTATCTGTACAAAAAATTGTAAAATTATCATTAATCTTTTTAAAGCTTTCTATCCAGCCAGAGTGGTCTGGTTCCATATGATTAACTATTAAATAATCTATATCTTTTGGATCAACATTAATATCTGCAAGATTGTCAAATAATGTTTCAGGTACACCATCCCACCCAACAACACCGTCAATAATTGCAGTCTTTTCACCTTTTACTATATATGAGTTTAAAGTTACACCATTGGCAATATCCCAAATACCTTCAAACAAAATATCACTTACATTAATTGATAACATATATACGTCATTAGCTATTTCTATCTTCTTCATATGTCCTATCTCCTTTGTGTAATGATAATTATTATAAAATAATTTTTAAAAAACGGTTTATATTTATAATTATATATTACATCATATCCTTCTGCAATAATATAACAAATTTACTTTAAAATGGATGTGACTTAGTCACAATAAAACCCACCTATAAAGAAACCAGTAACTCCTAATGAAATTACTGGTTTTATATAGCAAAATATTATTAGCTATAAAAATATGACTAAATAATAAATTCTAGTCTATACCCTTATAATTTGGCTAGTTGATGGCATTGTTACAGAACTTTTCTTCTTGCAATTTCTAAAAACTAACCATAGCATCTTCATTGATTTCTATTTTATCAATAATCTTATTTATTTTATCCTTTGCAGCAGAAATTGCAACAATTCTTTCATGTTCAGTTGTTCCTGTTCCATCTACTAACAACTTATCAAACTGTTTTATACCCATGAATTTCATTATGTCCTCTATATAGTCTAAGCCTTTATTAATCATTGGCCTAGCAACAAAAGGAATCTCCCCACCAGAAGACTGAATATATATAAAGGCTCTTGGCTTGTCATTCAATAATCCAATAGGCTTTTTATCCTCTTTGGGGAATGAAATTGTATAATTATCTTGTACTATACAGTCTATATACTCTTTTAATGGTGCGGGAAATGACATACTCCACATTGGTGCGGCAATAACATAAATATCTGCCGCTATAAATTGTTTACATAAGTCAATAATCTTTTGAACTTCTTTTTGCTCTTTTTCAGGTAAACCTCTAATAGCATCATCATTTAAAATACCGTTTCTTTTTTCAAAATATTGATACTCTAATCTTGGTATATGAGTACTATACAAATCAAGCTCCTCAACAACAAAGTCAGGATGCTTTTTAGTAAAACTATCAACAAACGCTCTTCCTACAGTCTTACATGCGGATAAATTCTCGGGTTTTGAGTTAACTGTAATATATAACATCTTTTTCATAATTTCATACCTCTTTTATTTTTTTTTATAAATATCTTATTGTGGTTTTTAACTTTAAACATTAAACTTTCCTATAGCTTGCATATAAATTCATCTGCTCTTTTGATCCAACCTTCAACGCTTGTACCTATCCCTTCACCAAAACCATGACCTCCACCAACTCCAATTTCAAGGACTGACAGAATGCCTAGTAGGTCTAGTCTTTTCTTTAGACTCTTAGAATTAGCAGTTGGAACAATGTTATCATCTTCACAACAGACTATATAAGAGGGTGGATATGATTTTGTCACAAGTTCATCTACATTGTATTTCATTTCTTTAGCCTTTTTGGATTTAAGGTTCAACATTGTTTTAGTCAATATATCAGCAATTTGCTTGGATTTGAATAATCTAATAGAAATTACAGGGTATATCAAAACTAGTGCAAGAGGTTTCTTTATTCCATAAACCTTATATCCATGCTTATCAGTACCCCAAAGAGCACTCAAGTTACCACCTGCAGAAAATCCAAATAATACATAAGTAAAATCTTTTATTTTATACCTATCCAGATTTCTTTTTATATAATTTAAAGCTTTTGCTAAATCATTAAGAGGTTTAGGAAATATCCCTTTACCTCCTACCCTATATGTCAAAACAAATACTGGATATCCAAGGTCATTTAACTTAGTTGCAACAGGATAACCTTCAGCAATAGAAAAAACATTATTATATGCACCACCAGCACTTAGTACTACAAAAGGTCTCTTCCTTTTATTAGCCTTAGCAGGAAAATATACTAAATTTACATCTTTTTTATTAATGTTATTTTTACACTCTTTCCTTGAATATACATATGAAAAAAAATACTTGTTTTTTGAAACTTCTATTAGTCGATTCAGACCTCTAATTATACTTTCTGAATCTACACTTGTAATATCCACAATTGGTATATCTTTACACAGATGTTTAATCTTCAAATTCACAACTAAAGTCCTTACAAGACCCTCACCTGCTACTAAGTACTTCTTTACTTGCCTAAGCTCAGGGATATTCATTATTTCCTTAATACGTGTTTCTGGTGTGATTTCAATTATCTTTATACCCTCCTTCTTTAGCCTTGCTTACTTGTTAGTTTAGTGAAATGATTGTTTTCAATATCATTATAATTATTGCCTGATATAATGATATATATTATGTAAAAAATAGTTAACTTTTATTCTCTAAAAGATTACAAATAAAAATAAGTTTATAACCTTAATATTAAAGGTTGTAAACTTATTCTTTTTATTACTTTAATTTTTCTTTTTTTATTTGCTTATTTTTGAATTATTATTTTATTATCTTTCTTCTTAGATAGTTTTAATATGTAGTCTTTGTTAATCACAAAGTTAAAAACGTTCCAGTAAAGCCATAGTCGACTCCCTAATATTTATATTACAAGGAAGCATAGCATAAAGAGGCTTGTCATTTTTTTTATTAATCTTTTCAAATAACATATCT
>CAZOSE010000151.1:3910-5407 GCA_964582385.1 uncultured Lachnospiraceae bacterium | reverse complement strand
TCAACAAAAGCTTTTGCTAGGTCACTATAGTTATCTTCGTTTATTACTACATTAAATGGTCTTGCTAGTGGGTAGTCTTCAGATAAAACTGACTCTGTTGTAGCCTCACCACCATCAATTTTCAGATCTTTAATTGTATCGTCAATATATGTGAATGAAACATAACCAATTGCATTCTCATCACCTGAAACTGCTATTTGTAAAGAACCATTACTAGAGAATTCAGCAGCATCTTCTGTAAGTCCAACATCTTCAAGTCCTGTTAATTCTTCAAAAGCACCTCTTGTACCTGATGAAGCTTCTCTTGACATAACGTTAATTGGACCATCAGCACCACCAAGGTCACTCCAGTTAGTGATTTCACCAGAATATACTTTTAATACATCTTCTGTTGATAATTCTGAAATTTCATTACTTGGATGAACTATAACTGCTATACCATCCCATGCAAATACTTCAAACTTTGCACCATTTGCTATTTCTTCATCTTTTAAAGCTCTTGATGCAACACCAAGATCATTAACTCCTTTGATAGCATCTTCTACACCTGCAGATGAACCTGTACCTGTATAAGTAATTGATACCATTTTGTTATATAGTTATTTGTTGGGTGTAAAGTGTTTGTAAATCTAGCTTTTCAAATTATATAAGCTATGTTAGAATTGTCATTAGCACTTTAATATGCTATTTAGATAGGGGGATTTATTAAATTGAAAAGAAAAGATTATTTAAGTTGGGATGAATACTTTATGGGTATTGCCCTACTATCCGCAGAAAGAAGTAAAGATCCAAATACAACTGTAGGTGCATGTATTGTTAGTGAAGAAAACAGAATTTTGTCAGTAGGATATAACGGAATGCCTGCCGGATGTTCAGATGACGAGTTTCCTTGGGATAGAGAAGGAGACATATTTGATACAAAGTATGCATATGTTTGTCACGCAGAAATGAACGCAATTTTAAATTACACAGGTACAACAACAATGAAGGGGGCAAAACTCTACGTTAGCCTTTTTCCATGTAATGAATGTACTAAGGCTATTATTCAAAAAGGTATTAAAGAAATTCATTACCTATCGGATAAATATGCTGACACAGACCACAATAGGGTTGCAAAACGTATGCTTAATGCTGCTGGCATAAAGTACTATCCTTACAAAGCTAGTAACCGTGAAATAACTATTTCTCTCTAAGTTCTTCTTATTAGTAACTTAAATCTTATTTTACTTGTAATACTTTTATAGTAAAAAAAGACAGTGAATGAATCTACCTTTTGATTCATTCACTGTCTTTTTAATATATAAAGGACCTACATATCTACAGTATAGTTAGGTGCTTCTTTAGTTATTTGAATATCATGTGGATGACTTTCTTTTAGAGATGCTGCAGTTATTTTAATGAACTCTCCATTGTCTTGTAAGTCTTTGATTGTTGGGGTTCCACAGTATCCCATTCCTGATTTAATTCCGCCTATAAGTTGGAATATAGTATCCTCTG
>CAZOSE010000151.1:0-3900 GCA_964582385.1 uncultured Lachnospiraceae bacterium | reverse complement strand
TCTTCCGCACTACCTTTAGAAGCAACTCGTCCTTCTACACCTTCTGGAACTAACTTCTTAGCATTAGATTGGAAGTAACGATCCTTACTACCTGCTTCCATGGCTGCAATAGAACCCATACCACGGTATACCTTATATTTTCTACCTTGGTATAATTCAAATTCACCAGGACTCTCATCACATCCTGCTAGTATACTACCCATCATACATACACTTGCACCTGCTGCTAATGCCTTTGTTATATCACCAGAATACTTAATTCCACCATCAGCGATTACTGGAATATTATATTCTTTAGCAACTTCATATGTGTCCATAATAGCTGTAATTTGTGGAACCCCTATTCCTGCTACTACTCTAGTAGTACAAATAGAACCTGGGCCAATTCCTACCTTAATAGCATCTACGCCCACATCAATTAGGGCTTTAGCTGCTTCACCTGTTGCAACATTTCCTGCAATTATTTGAATGTCCGGATATGTTTGTCTAATCATCTGTATAGCTTTAAGGACATTAGCTGAATGGCCATGAGCTGTGTCAATAACTACCACATCTACCTTTGCATTAACTAAAGCTTCAACACGGTCTAAAACATCAGCTGTAGCTCCAACTGCTGCTGCACAGAGTAGGCGACCTTGGGAATCTTTAGCTGAATCAGGATACTTTATCGTCTTCTCAATATCTTTTATAGTTATAAGTCCCTTTAAGGTTCCTTCATCATCTATAAGAGGTAACTTTTCTATTCTATGCTTTCCTAATATCTTCTTTGCTTCTTCAAGAGTTATTCCTTCTTTAGCTGTTATTAATCCTTCAGAAGTCATAGATTCCTTGATTTTCTTTGAGAAGTCAGTTTCAAACCTTAGATCTCTATTGGTTATAATTCCAACTAACTTTTTACCTTCTGTAACAGGAACTCCGGATATTCTGTACTTTGACATAAGATCATTGGCGTCTCTTATTGTATGTTCTGGTGATAAATAAAAGGGATCCGTTATTACTCCACTTTCTGAACGCTTAACCTTATCTACCTCTACCGCTTGTTCTTCAATAGACATGTTTTTATGGATAACACCTATTCCACCCTGCCTTGCCATTGAAATAGCCATTCTACTCTCTGTTACTGTATCCATCCCGGCACTCATCATTGGAATGTTTAATTTTATTGTATTAGTTAAATTAGTAGTCAAATCCACATCATTAGGAATAACTTCCGAAAATGCTGGAATCAATAGTACATCATCAAAAGTGATACCTTCTTTAATTATTCTTCCCATTAATGTCCTCTCTTTCATCTTTATCTATATAAGCAGTTATAAAAGCTCTATAAAGCATTATTTTTTTGTATTCCTAGTAGTATAATAAAGTTTTTAAAACTTGTCAACTCCCTAGCTAGTATTCTGATACCTTTCGTGGAGCTTTCTGTTTTATAGCTTGTATCATCTTTTTGCTTGGCTCAAATAGTATCCTGTAAGCTGTATCTCCTTTTCTGTAAATAAGAACATAAGGTTTCACATCTTTGCTTCTTGAAGAATAGTCTTTTACTTTAAGCTGGACATTCTTGTAGGAATCTAAAGCATGAGAACCTTCTGGAGCCATTACCTCAACCTGTTCAAAATCAATTCTTAAATCATGTTTACGCTTATTACCACCAAGGATTCTATCGAAGTCTAGTTGACCATCAACAAAAACATACTCATAATCCACCTTTAGTTGGGGGAAAAAATAAACAATAGCTACTATTATAACAACACTTATAATTAAACTTATAACATTATTTAAAGAAAAGAAAAAAGCAAAAATAGCTGCTAGCACCATTATAACTCTTATTGCATAGGTAGCGGCTGTCTCCTTTCTTTTCACACTAGTTTCAACATATGAATAATTCATAATTAATCTTCCTCCTAATTATTTGTTTGGCATCCCTAAGTAAAAACTCTAATTTAAACAATTATAACAAATATTTCCCAATAATAAAACCCCCTATGGCAGACAGATTAAATAAAAATCTGATACCATAGGGGAATTTTCATATATCCTCACACCGTTATTATTATTCTAGGATGTTTAATCAAATACACCTATATTATTTTTACATCATTCCTGCATTAGGGTTCATTACAGGTTCTGGCTCTGGAATAGCTCCAACTGCAGCTTCTGTTGTTAATAATGTAGAAGCAATACTGTTTGCATTTTGAAGAGCACTTCTTGTAACCTTAACTGGGTCAAGGATACCAGCTTCAACCATATCTACATATTCTTCTTTTAATGCATCAAAACCAATTCCAACTTCTTTATTTCTAACGTTGTTTACAATAACAGAACCTTCAAGGCCTGCATTAGCAACTATAGAAAACAGAGGTGATTCTAATGCTTTTAATACAATATTAACTCCTGTTTTTTCATCACCTTCAAGAGTATCTGCTAATTTAGCAACTTCTTTAGATGCATGAATATAAGCTGAACCACCACCAGCGATGATTCCTTCTTCAACTGCTGCTCTAGTAGCTGCAAGACCGTCTTCCATACGAAGTTTCTTTTCTTTCATTTCTGTTTCAGTAGCTGCACCAACTCTAATTACAGCTACACCACCTGCTAGTTTTGCAAGCCTTTCTTGAAGTTTTTCTTTATCAAATTCAGATGTTGTTTCTTCGATTTGTCCTTGAATCTGTGCAATTCTTGCCTCAATAGCTGACTTTTCGCCTTCGCCATCAACAATTGTAGTGTTTTCTTTTTCAACTCTAACAGATTTTGCACGACCTAATTGATCTACTGTAACATCTTTAAGTTCATATCCTAATTCATCAGATATTACTTCACCACCTGTTAAGATAGCGATATCTTGTAACATTTCTTTTCTTCTATCACCATAACCTGGTGCTTTTACTGCTACTACGTTTAGAGTTCCTCTTAATTTGTTAATTACTAAAGTTGTTAAAGCTTCTCCTTCAACATCTTCTGCAATAATTAATAGCTTTGATCCACTTTGTACGATCTCTTCTAATACTGGAAGAACTTCTTGAGTATTAGAAATCTTTTTATCGGTAATTAAAATATATGGTTCGTCAATTTCTGAAACCATCTTATCTTGGTCTGTTGCCATATAAGCTGATAGATAACCTCTATCAAATTGCATACCTTCTACAAGGTCAAGCTCTGTATCCATAGTTCTAGATTCTTCAATAGTTATTACACCATTGTTGGATACCTTTTCCATAGCTTCTGCAATCATCTCTCCAACTTCGTCATCACCAGCAGAAATTGCAGCAACTCTTGCAATTTGGTCTCTTCCTGTTACATTTGAACTCATATCTTTAATTGTTTCTACAGCAAGATCTGTTGCTTTTCTCATACCCTTTTTTAATATAATTGGATTAGCTCCAGCTGCAAGGTTTTTCATACCCTCTTTAATCATTGCCTGTGCAAGAACTGTAGCAGTCGTTGTACCATCACCTGCAACATCATTGGTTTTTGTGGCAACTTCTTTTACTAGTTGAGCACCCATATCTTCAAATTTATCTTCTAAATCTATTTCTTTAGCAATTGTAACACCGTCATTTGTGATTAATGGTGTTCCGTATGTTTTATCTAATACTACGTTTCTTCCTTTTGGCCCTAATGTAACCTTAACAGTATCTGCTAGCTTATTTACACCAATTTCAAGAGCCGCTCTAGCATCTGCTCCATATTTAATTTCTTTTGCCATAATAATGCCTCCTTGTTATACAATCAATTATTTTACAGTAGACTAATTCCAACTATTAGTCTTCTACTATTGCTAAAATATCGTTTTGTTTTACGATAATATATTCGTCTTCTTCAAGTTTTACTTCTGTTCCTGCATATTTAGAATAAATAACCTGATCTCCAGGTTTTACATGCATTTCAACTTCTTCTCCATCT
>CAZOSE010000150.1:0-5446 GCA_964582385.1 uncultured Lachnospiraceae bacterium | reverse complement strand
TAACCTTTTTAATCAATTTGTTTATTACAATATAGCTTTTCTTTATAAAAATTGTGTTACAATTTATCAAAAAAAAGGTACACTGAAAACTTAAATGATTATAATCTAGTTACATTAGTTGCTTGAGGACCTTTATCTCCTTGAACTACTTCAAATTCAACTTCTTGTCCTTCTTCTAGTGATTTAAATCCGTCCATATTAAGTCCTGAATAATGTACGAATACATCGTTGCCTTGTTCATCAGAAATAAATCCATAGCCCTTTTGGTTATTAAACCATTTTACTGTACCTTTGTTCATGTATGTTTTTCCTCCAAAAAAAATAATTATTGCTGTTATTGTATTAATAACAGGTGCACATATTTATATGCGACATAATTATCATAGCAGTTTTTACACATTATGTCAAACACTTTTTAGAAATATAACTCAGACTTTTTAGAAATATAACTTAGACATTTTCTTTCAACCGCTTGTGAGGCTCCACTTTGTTGCTTTTTGCAAGTTTCAACCTTATATCTTGCTATAATTATAGACATCAATCGAAGGTGAAGGCAAATGGCATATTCATTAAGTAATAAATTAAGAAATTTAAGATTAAATAGGAACTTAACTCAGTCCGATGTAGGTAAACATATTAGTATGACAAGACAGGGATATGCTCACTATGAAAAGGGGACAAGAACTCCTGATTATAAGATATTATCACGGCTTGCATCCTTTTATCAACTAAGTGTTGATGAGTTAATTGATGAGAACGAATTACCTATAGAGATTGCTTATCTTTATGAATCTAACCCTTATAGTACTAATAAAAACTATGAAAGTATATTAGACTCTCATAAAATAACAATTAAGGTAAGCACTAATGAAAATAAATTAATTAGCTTGTGTAGGCAGCTAAGTATAAAAGAACAAAACTTACTAATTAAAGACTTAGAAAAAAGAATATATAAAAAGGAATAAGAATTTTGTTATAAAACAATTAAAATTCTTATTCCTTTTTATTTTACAAATATATCTTTATCATTAAGATAAGAACTGCTAATACACTTGGTCTTCCTTAATTATTTCACAGTTGTTAGCTTCTAGAATAGATACTGCCTTTTCATTATCAGATGACTTAATTATCATTGAAGGTAACTTACCAGAATCAAATAAATACATATATGATATACCTATTTTTTCTTTTGAGAGGCATTTAAGCATTTCGTGAAGTTTTCCTACTTCATGGGAAATCTTGATACCAATAACATCTACTAATTTAGCTGAAAAGTCTGCTTGTAGTAAAGAATCTAATGCCTTCTTTGGATTAGATACAATTAGTCTTAAAACTCCATAATCAGATGTATCCGCCAGTGTTATTGACAGTATATTGATATCATTATCTTTTAGTATCTGTGTGACTTTTTCCAATCTACCATCCTTATTCTCAAGGAATACAGTTAATTGCTTAATAAACATGGGAACACACTCCTTACTTAATATAATGGAAATACCTATAATAGTTCTCTTTTATCTATAACACGCTGAGATTTGCCTTCGCTTCTTCCTAAGGTTTTAGGTTCTACTAGTTTAACTTTTACTGATACACCTAGAGCCTGAGTTAAATTATGAGTAATCTTATTCCTTAACTTTTCGATTTCTCCGATTTCATCTGAAAAGAAATTCCCCTTAAGCTCAACACTAACCTCAAGAATATCAAGATTATTTACCCTGTCCGCTATTAATTGATAATGAGGGCCGATCTCTTCAATTTCTAGTAAAGCTGTTTCAACTTGAGAAGGAAAAATGTTTACACCTCTAATGATTAACATATCATCAGTTCTACCTTGTAATCTTCCCATTCTGACTAAAGTTCTTCCACACTCACATGTTTCATGAGTTAGGCTAGTGATATCTCTTGTTCTATAACGAAGCAATGGTAAGGCTTCCTTTGTAAGTGTTGTAAATACAAGTTCACCAGATTCTCCGTCTTTTAGTTGTTCTAAAGTATCTTGGCTTACTATTTCTGGAACAAAATGATCTTCATATATATGTAGTCCATTGTGATATCCACAATCTGCAGACACACCTGGACCAATTATTTCGCTCATACCATAGATGTTATACGCTTTTATATCAAGTCTTTTTTCGATTTCTTTTCGCATATTATCTGTCCAAGGTTCACCACCTAGGATGGCATATTTTAATTTGGTTTTATAAGCTAAACCACTCTCTTCTAAACATTCAATTATATGTAATAAATAAGAGGGAGTACAAGCAATAGCACTAACCTCTAGATCACGCATCATAGTTATTTGTTTTTTTGTATTACCGGTAGACATTGGTATAACAGTGGCACCAACATTCTCTCCACCATAGTGCAATCCTAGACCCCCTGTAAATAAGCCGTAGCCGTAAGATATTTGGATTTTATCTTTCTTACCTATCCCAACCATTGTTAATACTCTAGCAACACATTCTTGCCAAATATCAAGATCTCTTCTGGAATAACCTACTACCGTAGACTTACCTGTTGTTCCAGAAGAAGCATGAATACGTACTACCTCTGATTCAGGTAATGCAAACAAACCAAAGGGATAATTATCTCTTAAATCTTCCTTTGTTGTAAAGGGCAGCTTGTTAAGATCTTCAATTCCATTAATATCACCAGGTTCAAGTCCTAACTCTTGCATCTTTTTTCTATAAAACTCAACATCGTGATAAACTCTTTTTACTAACTTCTTTAGTCTAACACCTTGCATATGAGCCATTTCATCACGGCTCATACACTCCTTTGATTCGTTCCAAATCATTATTAATCCTCCAAAGATCCCATTTTAACTCCGTTCTCTGTTAAAATCTGTTTGGCTATTTCTAAGTCATCAATGTGCATTACTAATAGCGGAGAATTTTCTTCTCTGATTACAAAAGAATAGATATAGTTTAAATTTAAACCTGCATTTTCAATTACTTCTAATACCTTATCTAGCTCTCCAGGTTGATCTTCTAAATTAACCGCTATTACATTAGTGATTTTTAATACAAAACCATTCTCTACTAATATATCTCTTGCCAACTCAGGCTTGTCTACAATAATTCTAAGAATACCAAACTCAGGGGAATCAAATGTAGCAATTGCCCTAATATTTATACCATTATTTTTAAGAACGGTTGTTACATTTCTTAAACTTCCTATTTCATTTTCCACAAAAATTGAAAGTTGTTTTAGCATGTTCATATCTCCCATCCAATTATAATATTGTATTTATATAGATTATAAACTAAATCCTTCTTTATAATCTTCTTGTTTTACTTATTACATTATATCATAATATGGCCTATTTATTAAATATATTTTATATATTTGCATATAACTCATATCCAAGTTCAAAAGCCTTTTTATTGATTTCAATTGTTCTCTTTGGAACAGTATCTTCTATGACTTTTAACCATTCTTCTTTAGTAAAATCCATACATCCTGCAGCAAGACCTAAAACTATAATATTAAAGGTTTTACTATTACCTAGTTTCTTAGCTTCCTCTGCTGCATTTACTTTAATAACATTGTGGGTTTCCTCTAGTGTCTCTATAATATTCTCTGGATACTGGGCAGACCCTATTATAACAGGCATAGGATCAATTCTTTGGTCGTTTAGAATAAGTACTCCATCCTTCTTAAGGTAATGGGCATATCGGAGGGCTTCTAGTTTTTCAAAGGCTATAAGTACATCCGCTTGACCTTCTTCTACTACAGGTTCAGCCACTTTGTCTCCAAAGCGAACAAATGTAACTACACTACCACCCCTTTGAGCCATACCATGAACTTCCGAAACCTTTACATCATAGCCTGCTCCTTGTATAACTCCACCAAGAACTCTACTAGTAAGGAGTGTTCCTTGTCCGCCAACCCCTGCAATCATTATGTTTTTTGTTATCATCTTTGTTTCCATTGTAAGTGTATCCTCCTAGTTTATATCCTTTCCAACTCTATAGCATCAAATCTACATAAGTTAAAGCACAGGCCACAACCATCACACATAGTATCATTTATGAAAGTCGTACCATCTTCTAACTTCGTAATAGCTGGACATCCTGGTTTCATACAAGCACCACATTTCTTACAAGCATCTTTATCTACCTTATATTGTTTAATAATGTCTTTTTGTAATAAAGCACAAGGTGCCTTGGCAACAATTACTGATAGTTCATCTTTGTTTTGTGCCTCTTTAAGTGACTTTGTTAATCCATCAAGATCGAAAGCGTCAACTAGGATGGCATTTGGGACTCCTATTGCCTTACATATCTTAACAAAGTCTATTTGATATGCATGGTCACCCTTTAGAGTCATACCTGTAGCAGGGTTATCCTGGTGTCCTGTCATGGCTGTAGTTGAATTATCTAATATAAGTACTGTCCCGGAACTTTGATTATATACCATGTTAATTAAAGAATTTATACCTGTATGCATAAATGTTGAATCACCTATTACAGCCACCCATTTCTTGATAAACTCTTTTCCCTTAGCCTTTTCCATACCATGGTATTTACTAATACTTGCCCCCATACATAAGGTTGTATCTAGTACACTTTGAGGAGGTGCGGCACCTAGGGTATAGCATCCAATATCACCTGCACCATGTAGCTTTAACTTGTTTAATACATGGAATGTACTTCGGTGAGGACATCCTGGACAAAGTACAGGTGGTCTTGCTGGCACATCATGAGCTTTTGCAATATTAAGTTCCTCACCCTTTATAGCTGTTCTTATGAGATTTGCGCTATATTCTCTTGGTTGGTTAAACAACTCTTTACCAATAGCTTCAATTCCCCAGGACCTTACTTGTTCTTCTATTATTGGGTCTAGTTCTTCAAATATGTATAGTTTATCTACTTTACTCGCGAATTCTTCAATTAGCTTTTTAGGAAGGGGGTTAACCAGTCCTAGTTTTAAAACAGACGCTTCAGGTAAGGCCTCTTTTACATATTGGTAGGGAATACCAGCTGTGATTATACCAATACTAGGGTCATTATATTCCACCTTGTTAATAGGAAATCCACATCCATCTTTTTGAAGCTTAATATTCCTGTTTAGTACATCAACATGTTTTTTAGTTGCATTAGCAGGTGTTAAAACATACTTTGCAACTTGTTTTTCATAAACTTTATCTTCTATTTCTACTCTATCTCCTAAAACTACAGGATCTTGTGAGTGTGAAAGCCTTGCCGTACTTCTAACTATAACTGGAGTATCATACTTTTCACTTACTTCATAGGCAAACTTTATAAACTCTTTTGCTTCATTACTATCTGCTGGTTCAATTACCGGTACCTTGGCTGCTCTTGCAACTGCCCTAGTGTCCTGATTGTTCTGTGAACTATAAATACCCGGATCATCGGCAACTACTATTACTAAACCACCATTAACTCCTGTATAAGTAAAGGTTAAAAGAGGGTCAGCTGCA
>CAZOSE010000149.1:0-5483 GCA_964582385.1 uncultured Lachnospiraceae bacterium | reverse complement strand
TTAAGAATTCATTAGAAGTAGAGTTTTTAGAGCCATGGTGGGCAACTTTTAATATATCATAGTTGCCTGGTTGAATTGTATCAAATATATTATTCTTCCTTTCTAATAATACATTATTTAATATTTCTTCTCCTTCCTCTTCTATATCTCCAGTTAGGAGCATATCAAATTCTTTATAGCTTATCTCTAGAACAAGGGATGATGCATTTTTGTTAAAATAATAAAAATCATCAATAGGGTGTAAACAGGTTATTTTCATGTCACCTTCTATAATATAATCTTCCTCTTGCATATACAAAATATCTATATCTTTGTCTCTAGCAATGGATATAACTTGCTTATACAAATCATCTTCAGTAAGATTAATACCCTCTAACTTATCTTCTATGGAGTCTCTAAAGTCTGTATAGCCTTCTTTATTCTCTTGTCTAGTATTATCATTAATATATTTCGGTAATACCAATGTTTTGATAGATATACTTCCACTTCCCTTTTTATTATCCATTTCTTCCATTATTTCAATAATGCCACTTACATGATCTTTATCAAAATGCGAAATAAATACAAAGTCTAGTTTGTTAATTCCTTTTGATTTAAGTAATGGAATTATTCTATACTTACCAACTTCTTTTACACTAGAACTTCCCCCATCAATCAAATATGACCTTCTAGTGGATGACTCTATAAGTATTCCATCACCTTGACCTACATCTATAAATGTAACTTCAAGGCCTGGATTTCCAGATGGGATGAATATTATTAATAAGGTTACTAATAAAACATGACTATATTTATAAATGTGATTAGGCTTGCAAACATTATTACCTTTGCAAACATTATCATCTTTGTTGCCTTTCCAATAATTTAACATTACATAAATCAATAGTAGCAAGTAGTAGGTAATAATAACTCCTGTACCTGGCCTTCCTAATATCTTTGTATGATGGGGAAACTTATTTCCAATATTTAATACCCATTCATAAAAATTCAATATATAAAAAGTTCCTCCCAAGAAAAAACTACCTACAGGTAGATAAATAAGACCTATACTTCCGCCAATTATCCCGAGTATTATTATAATTGATACAAAAGGTACTAGTATTATATTAAACAAAATGGAGTAAGTAGAAATTTCAAAAAAGAAATATAAAAGAATTGGAAGAGTAACAATTTGTACACTGAGGCTTATTATAAAACTATCTAGTAAGGCTTTTAATATCCTGTTTTCAATTTTAAATATACTGGAGATAGTAGGATAAACAAGGCCAATCCCTAGAATCGCTCCAAAGGATAACAAAAAACCAGTACTATAAACTTGAAGGGGGTTGTTAATTAAGATAATAAGACCACTAAAGGAAGCAGCGGAAAGAATATCATATGTTCTACCTATTACTTTTGAAAGCAATAATAGAATAAGCATAATTACTGCCCTAATCGTTGAAACACCAAAGCCTGTAAGAGATCCATAGGAATATATAAGCACAATGGAGAAGAAGGTGGCTAATGGAATGTTTAAACTTGATTTTCTGAGAAGTTTATATATAGTCATGCCTATTAAGGATAGATGAAGACCCGATATAGCAAGGATATGTGAAATACCGTGGGTTTGGTACAAGTCCTTTATATTAGCATCTAGTGTGTTTTTATCACCCAGAACCATTGCAGACAAGACTCCTGAATTTTTAGAAGGTAGTGTTTTTATATATATATCAGATATTTTATTCTTAATATCATGTAAGAAATTATAGTAAGGTGAATAATTGTCATTTATTATTTCAACAAAGTCACAATAAACTTTATAATCATATTTTAGGATTTTATTATACTTATATTCGTCGAACTGACCTGGATTTGTGGCTTTCTGAAATTTAATTATATTGCCACTTAAAGATATGGTATTGCCAATCTTTGAATTAATTGGCGACTTGTTATAAATCTTAAGCCCCTCGCTATAGAATTTATCCTTATAACTTAGAGCGTCTTTTTGTAATATATCCCTAGTATCTAGGTATATCATAGCTTCTTCAATAATTATTAATTGATATGTATCCTTATCTTCCACATGTGTTATTGTTCCTATTATATCCCCTTCTACCTCATCATCAAAGTATGAATCCATTTGGTGGGGTAAGCTACCATTACCCATTATAAAATATCCAAAGAGAAAAAATATAGGAAGAACCAGCAAGAAACTAGAAGATATAAATTTAAGATGATTGGTTTTTGATAGTCTATATAAGATAAATACTAGTCCAAAGCACATTAAGACAAGTATAAAACAGATGAGAAATGGGTCTATAGTATAAAGACCCATCCCTCCAAGAAAAAATAGCAAAAACCATATCAATGGCCTTTTTATTTTCAAAAGCATTCCTCCCCTTAGCTGGTCTCGTCTATTAATTCAAGTTTACGTTCAAAGGCCCCACTAAAAGGAGTTCCATTATAATCCTCAATTATAGAGCCATTGATAGTAAATTGTACTTTATTAACATAAGAAAGTTCTACCAATGAATTAACAACTGAATAAATTACAACCTCAGGCATAATATTAGGATTATAATTTAAAAATTCTTCATTAAAATCTATATAACAAATACCTTCCTTAGTAGTTATACTATTAAGAATTGCTTTATCTGGTATTGTCCCTGTCATACTCTCTTCCACCGGACCTAGAATCAATCTATTTACTATTAATTCTACTATTGAAATATTACCATCATAGGTGATTCTTAAATTAGATGGTAATAGGGCTGTACCATCTTCATTTGAAAAGTAAACAGTTACAAACACATTTTCTGCATGAGTGTTGTTAATAAAATTACTATTTTCCATAAGACCAATAGGCTTGCCTTTAGAATCCATAAGAGGCTGACCACTTACTGTAAACTCAATATAGTCAACTCCTTCTATTTGAGTGAGTGTTTTTACTATTGTTGCCCTACATAAAACTTCCATAATCCCACTAAGGTCATTATATTCAGAGCTAAAATCAAGAGTTAGCCTACCATTTTCTGCTAAGCGATAACCTTGCATCACTACAGCATCTGGCTTAGCCTTTTTCATAGATGAACTTTGTGGATTTATGCTTAAGGCGTCCATAAGCTCCTCAATTAATTCCTTAACCTCTTCAGACTTAGGTTTATAGTCATCACTAACTATACTTGTTTGGGTAGCATCAAGATAATATATCTTATACTGGGATTCATCTAAACTGTCTTCTTGATTATTACCATTGTCCTTTGAACAGGATATGACAAATCCAAAAGAAAGTATTACCATCAATAATAAGCCAAGCTTTTTATTAATAATGTTCCTTTTAAACACTTTTTTATTATTACTATACACTTTATCTATATTTAACAATTTCTTCTTTTTACCAAGAAAATGTTGCATACACACCAAACCTTTCAAGATATATATGGACTTTTAATATCACTTGATTATCAAGTATCTTTCCAATCTTTTACCTTTTATAGATCATGATACTATATCAATCCATATATCTTTAATAAAATTTTGCTACTCAATATAATTAATTGGAATTCTAACTGTAAATGTTGTTCCCTCGTCTTCATTACTATAAACCTTAACTGCACCCTTATGCATTAAGATTATATTCTTTGTAATAGAAAGTCCAAGACCGGTACCACCTGTTCCCCTTGACCTTGCCTTATCTACCCTATAGAACCTTTCAAATATTGAGTTTTGTTCTTCTTCTGGAATTCCGATGCCTGAATCAGCAACCTTTACATAAAAATACTTATGGTCTGCATTTAATGACACTCTAACCCATCCATCTTCCAGGTTATACTTTATAGCATTTTCAATTAAATTAGTTAGTGCTAGAGATAGTTTCACCTCATCTACTTCTACCATTACAACCCTGTAACTCTCGTAAACAAGTTCTATGTTACGTATTTTTGCAATTGGTCTAAGTCGCTTTAAAACTGATTCTAACAAATCATTTATGTTTATAGATGAAATTCTAATATCACTTGATGATTTGTCTAGTTTAACAAGGGTTAATAAATCGTTGATTATCTTGTTCTCTCTATCAATTTCTTCTGTAATATCAAGTAAAAACTCTCTATAAAGTTCTGCTGGTGCATCTTCCTGTGCAAGTAGTGAATCAGCAAGTACCTTTACAGATGTTAAAGGAGTTTTAAGTTCATGGGATACGTTTGAAACGAACTCCTGCCTTGAACTTTCTAATACTTTTATCTTCTGCAACATTTGATTAAGAGCCTTTTGTACTTCACGTATCTCGTTATATCCTTCAATACTAACATCTTCATCCATATAACCTTCTTGCAAATGGTTAATTGTTCTAACAAGTTTATTAAGTGGCTTCATAAAGTTACCCGATATAACAAAGGCTACAACAGCTAAAATAACCGTTAAGGTAACTATCATTGTTGTTGCACTTCTCATAAGAACAGAGGATAAATTATTAACGTTTTTAATTGAGAAATTCATTATTAAAACACCATGAGTATCTTTTGTTGTGCTATCATTAATGGGTAATACAATTTCGATGTACTCGTCATTTTTCTCAGTATTAATACTAGTATTGCCCCTAAGAGCGTTAATAACTTCTTTTGAAATCAAGGTTTTGCCGTCTTCAAGGCCATATGTATCCTTAAGTATCTTCATATCTTCATTAATAACAATAATTCTTGCCTGATATGAGCTAGAATCTCTAAGAATCTCTTGATTAATATTCTCAATTGATATGTCATCTAGGTAACCTGAAGTTAATATTAAATTTGATAAAAACGCCCCTTGGCTTTGCAATTCTGAAATTCTTTGAGACCTAGCATTCTCATTATAAGTACCAACCATTTCACTTGCAAGAAAGAACAAAGGGATTGTACTAATTAAGAAGAGGGCAACAATAATGTTGACCCTCATACTATTTAGAACCCATACTTTAGATTTAGTTTTGGAAAAAATAACCAACACCCCATTTTGTATGTATATATTTTGGATCGCTAGGATTCTTTTCAACTTTTTCTCTTAATCTTCGTATATGAACATCAACAGTTCTTACATCGCCTGGGTAATCATAGCCCCATACTAAATTAAGAAGTTCATCTCTGCTGTATACTTTATTGGGGTTTTGCATTAACAACTCAAGTAAATCAAATTCCTTTGCAGTTAAATTAACCTCTTCATCTCCTATATAAACACGTCTACTTTCAATATCTATCTTCAAATTATTAATTTGAATAATCTGTTTATTAGGCTTTGCTTCTTGTTTTTTGTTTCTACGTAATATAGCTCTAATTCTAGCTTTAAGCTCTAGAATGTTAAATGGTTTTGTTAAATAATCATCAGCTCCATATTCTAAGCCTAGGATTTTATCCATATCATCATCTTTTGCTGTAAGCATAATAATTGGTACATCAGAAAATTCTCTTATGTGTTGGCATACTTCAAAACCTGACATTGCAGGCAACATAACATCTAGCAAAATGACATCA
>CAZOSE010000148.1:0-5492 GCA_964582385.1 uncultured Lachnospiraceae bacterium | reverse complement strand
CTTTGAATTTTATTATTACCATCTCTTCCATACTCGTCTAGGACTTCTTCTAATTCATCATCACTATAAACGTATCTTTCTTTTTTGCTTCTTTCTACCCTGTAAAGGGGAGGCTGTGCAAGATAAATATGGCCTTCTTTTATAAGTTCTGGCATAAAACGATATAAAAACGTAAGTAGTAAGGTAGAAATATGGGCACCGTCTACATCAGCATCTGTCATAATAATAATTTTATGATATCTTAATTTTGAAATATCAAAATCTTCACCTATTCCTGTTCCAAATGCTGTAATCATTGCCTGTATTTCTTTATTACCTAATATTCTATCTAATCTTGCTTTTTCAACGTTTAGAATTTTTCCTCTAAGGGGTAAAATTGCTTGAGTAGCCCTGGATCTAGCTGTTTTAGCAGATCCTCCAGCTGAATCCCCTTCGACAATATATATTTCACAGTTTTCTGGGTTTTTATCAGAACAATCTGCTAGTTTACCTGGAAGGCTCATACCATCTAAGGCGGACTTACGTCTAGTAAGGTCTCTTGCCTTTCTAGCAGCATCTCTAGCCCTTTGTGCTAAAACTGCTTTTTCGCATATTATTTTAGCTACAGATGGGTTTTGTTCTAGATAATATGTAAGTTGTTCACTTACAATACTATCAACAGCACCTCTAGCTTCACTATTTCCTAATTTTTGTTTTGTTTGACCTTCAAATTGAGGATCTGACAATTTAATACTAATTATACCTGTAAGTCCTTCTCTTATGTCATCACCACTTAGATTTTCTTCATTCTCTTTTAATAGTTTATTATTTCTAGCATACTCATTAAAAGTCTTGGTTAATGCATTCCTAAATCCTGATAAGTGAGTACCACCCTCTGGTGTATTTATATTATTAACAAAACTATATATGCCTTCATTGTAGGTATTGTTATGTTGCATAGCAACTTCAACATAAACATCACCCTTTTGGCCTTCACAGTAAATTATATCATTATAGATAGGATTTTTCTTTTTATTGATGTATTCAACAAACTCAACTATTCCTCCTTCATAGTGAAACACTACTTCTACTGCTTGGTCTGGTCTATTATCTATTAATTCTATTTTTAAACCTTTGGTTAAAAAGGCCATTTCTCTGAATCTTTGTTTTAAAATATTAAAATCAAATTCTGTTTCTTCAAATATTTCTGGATCCGGAAGAAAATCTACAGTTGTTCCATTCTTTTGCGTAGTACCTACAACAGATAAAGGTTCTACAACAATTCCTCGTTCAAATCTTTCTTTATATATTTTTCCATCAGTATAAACCTTAACTTCTAACCAAGAAGATAAAGCATTAACTACTGCAGCACCTACACCATGGAGACCACCAGATACTTTATATCCTCCACCGCCGAATTTTCCACCAGCATGTAAAACTGTAAATACAACTTCAACAGCAGGAACACCCATCTTGTGATTTATTCCAACAGGTATACCCCTACCGTTATCTTTAACAGTAATAGAATTATCTTTATTAATTATAATTTTAATTACATCACAATATCCTGCTAAAGCTTCATCTACAGAATTGTCTACTATCTCATAAACTAAGTGATGTAAACCTCTTGAGGATGTACTTCCAATATACATTCCTGGTCTTTTTCTAACAGCTTCAAGACCTTCTAATACTTGTATTTGATCTGCACCATATTCCATATTTTCAGTACTCATTTATTCCTCCTAATTTATCAATAAGAAAATTACATAAAATTAATAAATTTTATATTTATTATTTAGAAACTATTTCCTCAACAGTTCCTTTAACGACATGATATGTTTTATTGAACTTTATACTACTATTTACAAATTCATCTAAGCCAGTGCATGTAAGTATTGTTTGAATTCCATCTATACTTTCTAGCAAATAATTCTGTCTTTTGCTATCTAATTCTGATAATACATCATCTAATAATAGAACTGGTTTTTTATTAATAGTTCTTTTTACCAATTCTATCTCTGCTAACTTTACTGATAAAGCACATGTTCTTTGTTGACCTTGAGATCCAAATTTTCTAATATCTATTTCACCATTTAGAAAAATCATATCGTCCCTATGGGGTCCTATACCTGTAATTTGTGTCCTTAATTCTTTATCTCTTACACTTATTAATTTATTTTCAAAATTTTCACTTGAAACATTGGCTTCATATTTCAATATTAATTCTTCATTTCCACCGGATAATTTATTATGTATATCAAAAACTATTTCGTTAAGTTGATTAATAAACTTTTTTCTTCTTTCAATAATGAAGGTTCCGTATTTTACCAGTTGTTTATCCCATATACTAAGTGTGTCCAATAACTTACTATTAAAACTAATTTGTTTAAACAAATTGTTTCTTTGAGTTATAATTTTATTATAATTGGTTAAATTATGTAGGTAAACTTTGTCCAATTGACAAAGTTCAAAGTCAATGAATCTTCTACGTTCAGAAGGCCCATCCTTAATAAGGTTTAAATCTTCAGGTGAAAAGAACACAATATTAATTATTCCAAATAGATCACTTGTTTTTCTTATTGGAATTCCATTAATTGCAACACCCTTTGTCCTGTTCCTTCTCAAATGCATATCTATTTTATGAGAAACATTATCACGGTCTAGCAGCATCTTAATATGTGATTCTTTTTCATTAAACTTAATGATTTCTTTTTCTTTACTTCCCTTGTGGGATTTCGTGGTAGCACAAAAATAGATTGCTTCTAGAATATTCGTTTTTCCCTGTGCATTATCCCCATATAGTATATTTATTCCATTATCAAAATTAATTGATAAGTTATCATAGTTTCTAAAATTTCTTAATTTAATATTTTTTACATACATGGATGCACCAACATTCTAGCTTTATTTCTCTATTTTTATGGTTTCATTATTAAACTCTACGATATCATTCTCATAAAGTTTCTTACCTCTTTGAAATTCTGTTTCTCCATTAACCTTTACTAATCCTTGTAATATAACATTCTTAGCTTCAAATCCAGAACTTACAAGACCAGTAGCTTTTAAAGCTTGGCCTAACTTTATATATTCATCTCTTAATTTTATAACTTCCATATTACCCATAATTAACCTTTCTCAAAGTTTTTTATATAATTATTCACTTTCAATTATACTAATATTTTAATACACATATATCTAATCTACAATAGATATATTTATTACTTTATTGCATTTAAAAGATATAGAAGTAAGGAATTTCATTACCTCTATATCTTTATATGTATTTGCATATTAAATTATATTAATATACTTCAGCATTAATATTAACAGGTAATATTAAATACATATAAGATTCATCTTCATCTTTTATAAAACATGGTGCTTTAGGGTTGATTAAATAAATATCTATAGTTTCATCATCAATTACCCTAAGAGCATCAAGTAAGAATTTAGGATTAAAACCAATTAACATCTCTTTACCTGATTTATTAATATTAATTTCATCACTCATAGATCCTATTGAAGTATTCATTTTAAATTCTATTTTTTCATCTGTAATATCAAAGACAATTGGTTTTTTGTCAGTTTCTTTAACTAAAAGCGTTGATCTGTCTATACATCTTAACATTTCACTTTTATTAATAGAGACTTTTGTTTCATAATCTCCAGAAAACATTTGACTAATTTTAAAATATTCTCCTTCAATTAACCTTGATAAGACAATTGTTTGATCAAATTCGAACAAAATATGTTTATCGGTGAAATACATATTAACCTCATCAGTAATTTCACCAGAAAGGATTTTACTAATCTCTATTAATGTTTTTCCTGGAACAATTACCTTTATATGTTCATAATTATCTTTTAGTTCTAAATTACGTACTGATATTCTATGTCCATCAAGAGACACAACTCTAAAATTATTTTCATTTATTTCAAATAATTCACCAGACATTATTTTAGAACTATCTGTATCAGATATAGAAAATACTGTTTGCCTAATAACTTCTTTTAAAGAAAATTGGGATAAGGTAACAGGATCATTCTTCTCTACATTAGGCAAGTAAGGGAATTCATCTCCACTAAAACCATAGATTGTAAACTCAGCCTTTTCACTTGTTATTGTAGTCTTATAATTATCATCAATTTCTATTGTTACATCACTATCTGGTAGTTTGCGAACAATGTCAGAGAAAATTTTGGCATTTAAAGCTATAGTGCCTGATTCTACAATATTACCCTCAAGTATAGTTTCTATTCCTATTTCTAAATCGTTAGCAATAAGCTTAATAGTATCAGATTCAGCCTTAATTATCAAACATTCTAATATTGGCATAGTAGTTTTACTAGATACTGCTCTTAATGCAATATTAATGCTATTAATCAATTTGTGTTGTTCACATATAATTTTCATAAAGGATTCTATCCCCTTCCTGGGCCATATAAATATATATAGTAATTATTTAGTAGTAGTAGTAGTAGTCAGTGTGAATATGTTAATAATAGATATTAACTTGAAACCATGGCAGTTTGGTCAAATGATAACTATGTTAATAAAAGTGATTTTTATTCAGACTTTAAATTAAGTTATAAACATGTATTTAGAGTTATCCAATATATTTGAACAGGATAATAAGATGTTATTAACAAGTAATAATCATTTTTGTGGATAACTTATGATTAAAATTATGGATTAAGCTTCTTTATTAACAAATCTATTGTATTCTTAAGACTTTGATCTTCTTTTATATTGGTTTCAACTTTATCTACCCCATGCAATATAGTAGTATGATCTCTTTTACCTAATTCATTACCAATATCAGCTAATGAAAGTTCAGTAAACTTACGACATAAATACATACAAACTTGTCTTGGAAATGCAATATTTCTACTTTTATTAGAAGAAATTATCTCTTGGATTGTTACACCGTAATGTTCGCTTACTAAATCTATAATAAGCTGGGGAGTTATCTGCTTGGAGTCATCAGGAGAAATTAAATCTTTTAATGCTTCTTCTGCAAGGGTAACGTCTACTTCTTTTTTCTTTAATCTCGACAGGGCAACAATTTTAGTTAATGCTCCTTCAAGTTCTCTAATATTAGACTTAATATTTGTTGCTATGTACTTCATAACTTCGTTATCTATATGTAGGCCATCCATCTCTTCTTTTTTCTTTAGTATAGCCATTCTTGTTTCATAATCTGGTTGTTGTATATCAACTGTTAGACCCCATTCAAATCTTGAACGAAGCCTCTCTTCTAGTGTTAGTATGTCTTTAGGTGGTTTATCACTAGATATAATTATTTGTTTTTTATTCTCATGTAGTTCATTAAATGTGTGGAAAAACTCTTCCTGGGTACTCTCCTTACCTATAATAAATTGAATATCATCAATAAGTAAGCAGTCAATATTACGGTACTTTTCCCTAAACTCTGTAGGTGTTGAGTTAACATTACGTATTGATTCTATTAATTCATTAGTAAACTTCTCACTAGTTACATACATAACTTTCA
>CAZOSE010000147.1:0-5567 GCA_964582385.1 uncultured Lachnospiraceae bacterium | reverse complement strand
AAAATCCCACCTTTTCCAATTGTAGTGTTACAGTGGGTTAAAACCTTAATTTTAGAAGCAGCATATATCAAATCTAGATTAGACATTAGCTTTGTTAAACCAGCTATCATTTCACTAGTAAGCCCATTCCTTACTTTATTTATATCTTCTTGCCTAGTATTAGAATCCAAGATCCATTCCCTAAGTTCGCTAACTGTCCAGTTCTTAATTTGCCCATAAGTTTTTTCGTTGACACTATCTTGAATAATTCTTGTAACATCATCTTCTTCATAAGGTACTACAGGGTTGTTTCTCAAATCACTTAATAGGATGTTTGACAGAACTTCTTTTGCTGCTATTCTTTCAGATAAGGAACTAGCTGCAATACCTGCCAATGTGTCACCTGATTTTTCCTCATTAGCTTTTGCAAGTACCTCTTTAATTGACTTAAATTCAAACATCATTCCTGAAATCCTAGTTTTTAATCTCAAAATTCCACCTCCATTTAACCAAATATCAATGTTTTTACTATAACAGGTACAGCAAGTCCATTAAGTATTGGCTTGCCCATGTCTACATAATCACCTTGGGATACTGCAATATTATCAACACAAACAATGTCTCTTTTACCTTTAATGAATATATCAATTGATTGGCCGAGTGCTTTTGCAATATCTGATTCTAGTACAATAATTATAGGAATGTTAGAGCTAGTTGTTTCTAATAAAGCTATTGAAAGTGCCTTTGCAAGCTCTTTGATTTCTATATAAGAGGGACTTTTAGGCCCTTTAAAGGCAACGATTAAATCATCTTTGCCAACCTGTTTTTGAAACCATTTTATTTCCTTTATTAAAGTTTCCCAGTCTCCTTGGAAACATTTATCTTCAATTTCTTTACTTAATACATAAACTGGAACATTTTTTATTGGAAAGATATCTTTGGTAATAGTAATAGTAGCTCCACTTATTGAGGTAGTATAGGTACCTGCTCCAACAACTGTTGCTCTTATTGTTTCTGCTGTTTTATCTTTAGCAAGCTTTTTCATTAACTTTCCACTCTTTATGGAATTAGCTAATAGCATTCCTATATCACCATAGGGAAAGAGGGCTTCTGTATTATTATTGTATATAAACTCGGATACTCCACCTGAAAAAAAGATATAATCTATATCACTGGAAGAATCAAATTTAGAACTTCCTTTTGTCACTAAACTTTTTGTTAATTCATTTGATTCCAAAGACTCTATATAAGTTTCCAAAATTTCATTCATCTTGTTACTTATCTTAATCAAATCATTTGCTGAAACTTTTTCATCTTTATTTAGCTTAATTCCAAGGTCCTCTGACACTAGTTTTGCCTTTTGGCTTGCATACTTTACTAAGCCGTCTTCATTAACCTTGATTATTCTTCCTCCTATATCAAGGCAACCTTTTGAAATCACTTCACCATTCTTAAACAAAACTATATTTGTTGTTCCACCACCTATGTCTATATTAAGAACAGAACAAGTGTTATCTATGGAATATTGCTGGGCTCCTGATCCTTTGCCAGCTAGTATAGCTTCCAAATCTGGGCCAGCTGTAGAAACTACAAAATCTCCCGCAAAATTGCTAAGATTCTTAGTTACAGTTTCAGCATTTTCTTTTAATGCAGATTCTCCTGTAATAATAACAGCCCCTGTTTGAATATCTATAAAATCAAAGCCTGCATTTCTATACTCTTCTTCTACTATTTCTTTAATTTTATCTCCATCAATTAAGACCTCACTTATTAAGGGGGTCATTATTATTTTACTTTTGTATATTACTTCCTTGCTAATTATGTCTACTTTTGGTACCGAGAAATAAGAAGAAGTGTTCTGGATATTTAGTTTGCTAAAAATCACTTGTGTTGTAGATGTTCCTATGTCTATACCTACACTTATCATTTCCATTCTAGATTAACCTTTCTATCCCATATAAAGAACAAAAATAGGCCAACACAAAAAACTTCAAAGAAGTCCTCTATATTGGCCTTATTGCCCATTTAAATTCAGTACCCTATTGTACTTTTTAATATTTACTTTTTAATGTTTATTTTTTGAAATCAAAGCTTATCTTACTACCACTTACATCCGATAAGAATTGCATCTTACCGCCAAGTTTTTCTTTTACAGTTAATTCAATTAGGCTTAGCCCTAGACTGGCCTTTTTTCTATTACTTGGATCAAAACCAAAACCATTGTCTTCAACTGTTATAGACGAATACACTTTACCTTTATTTATAGTAACTATTATTTCGCCTTCTGACTTATCTTTAAATGCATGTTGTACTGCATTCGTAATTAACTCATTAACTACAATTGCTATAGATGTTCCTTTGTCAGAATCTATACTTATGTCGTCTCCAATTATTGTAATATCAATGTTTTTATCATTACTTAGAAATTCATTCAGGTTTTTAATTATTCCATTTATAATAGATTTTACAGAAACTTTATCATAAACTCCATTTTGTGTTAAGATCTCATGGATTGAAGCCATGCTTAAGATTCTGTTTTTGTTTTCTATGAATACTTCTTTAATCTCCGGTTCATCACTTCTACGTGCTTGCATATTCATAATGCTTGCTATGTACTGCAAATTATTCTTAACTCTGTGATGAATTTCCTTCATGGCAAGTTTGCTTTCTTCTATTGAAGGGGAGTAAGGAGTTATATGCCCATTATACTTTTGTAGTTTTTCACTTAAATCTTCTTTTGTATGTATTAATTCTTTATATTTCTTTTCTCTTTGAATATTATCACTTATATCTTTTTCTCTTATTAAAACAGCTATTACACGGTTTTCTTTGTTTTTTATTGGTATAACATCCTGCCTTACTATTATACTTTCTTGGGTTAATGCCCTAATATCTCTAACTGCAATCCCTGTAGATAAAACAGTATATACAGCAGGTTCATTCTCATGGCTTGCTATTTCACCAATAACTGAGCCACTATAAAGAGAAGGACTTCCAACAGGTTTAGACTCAGCAACAACAATCGCCTCTTTACTAGTTTTATTATAGCAATCAATAAATAAATCTGACCCTATTAGATTAGCAAAATATTGCATGTTACTATTAACTTCCTCTATTAATGCAACATCTTCTGAAGATAAATCAAACTGTTTCATTATATCTTTTGTTAACACTCTTTCACCTTCTAGTTAAAGATAATAACATTCTATCATCCATTCTATTAATTCTTATAGCAGCATCAGTTAAACTACAACTTTGCTCCTTACTGTAACACTTTATAATATTATATGCCTTTTTTTCATCCACATTATTATTCTTGATTATTCTTGTTTTAGTCTTTTCAACAATTTCCCGACCCGAATAATTCTCAACAATTAGCTTTGCAATTTGAGCCATAGAACATTGTTTATCCATGCTCATTTTTTGGATTAGCTTATAGGCTTCTCCTTCAGGAATATTATCTCTTTTAGAAATGATTAGTTTGGCTCTATCTAGTAACTTATTCTCTTCAAGTTTTTTCTTAGCCTCTTTTTTCTCATTAACCACACTTTTAAATCTATTACTTTGGGCAATAGATATTTCAATAGTAGTAAATAAGGTTTGTTCATTTAAAGGTTTTACAAGATATCCTGTGGCACCTATTAGTTTTGCCTTTTCTATAAACTTACTATCTGCATAGGCAGTTATAAAAATTATACAACCAGCTAATTCTTCTTTTACAATGGTTTCGGCAACACTAATACCATCAAAAACAGGCATTTTGATATCTAGTAAAAGCACATCCGGTTTATGCTGTCTACATTGTTCTATCGCATCAAAACCATCAGATCCTTGTCCTACTACCTCATAGCCTTTTTCCCTTAGTGCCTCAATTAAATCCATTCTAATAATTGGCTCATCATCTACAACAACTATTGTATACATTTATAACCCCTAATCTTTAATAGTTTTGAAAAAACATTGTTTACCACATAAATAATAGTATCATATACAATTTTATTAGTCAAGAACATTGCCAATACCAAGTCCATATTTCCTAATTGTTTGTTGACTTTTACATGTACGGTTTGAAGTTTGGAATTAAACACTTTTTCCTTTCAACATCTTTTTCTTTTATTTCATGTATTAATTGTGCATATTGTTGTTTGTTGGTTTTTTTATTACATAGAATACAGAATAAAACATAAAAAGAAATTCACTTTTATATAAGTTACCTTTTGCGAGGCAAATGTCCTTGAAGATATTAAGATATTATTGTAAAATATAAGGACGAAAGGGTGATTTTGATGCTTAGAAAACTATGTGAGCAGATTGCATGTGATGCTCCTAATATAATTGAAGAAGATAATCCATTAGGGACACGTATTATGCGTCCTGAATACTCTATTTATGTAGAGGACAAAAAAACTTATCCTCTTTCTAAATCTGATCACCTATTTGCAATATGCTGGTGTATTAGGGAAAACAAAAAACTTTATGGCAGCCTTAAGCCATCTGATGTGTCTTTTTCCTACCAATATGAATTCAGAGAAAATACTAGGTCCCAGTTACATACCCATGAATATTTAGAACTAGCATACATTGTATCAGGTACCTTTCACCAAAGAATCATTGATAAAGATACCATTTTCAAAGAAGGAGACTTATGTTTAGTTGATAAAAACTGCTTGCACCAGGACTACCTTGATTCAAACCCAGCAACAATTCTATTCCTTGGTATACCCAATAAAATACTTGAAACCATAATATCTGATAATATTGTGACAGAGCGAATCGTTTCCTTCCTTCAAACAGCCTTATCAAAACAGCAAAACATTCAGCAATACCTGCATTTTAAACCAAAGTCTGCCCAGTTAAATAAAGAGATGAACGAATGCTTCTACCAGCTTTTGCAAGAGTTAATACGCAATGATGAAGGTTCTGTTTATATATGCCATGGCTTACTTATGAGGATTTTCCAGTTATTAAATAACAACTATGAATTTTCACTTTCTAAAGAATTGCGCAGAGAAATGAACTGGATGATTTACGAAGAAATAACAGACTATATAAAGGATAATTATAAAGATATAACAATACAGAAACTTACAGAAAGATTTCATTTTCAAGAAGATTATTTTAATCGCTTATTAAAATCTAATACTGGTAAGACTTATATAGAATATGTTCAGCGTATTCGTCTAGCCAATGCAGAGCGTTTATTGCTTCAGACTAATACTAAGATAGATCAGATAGCTTCTATGGTGGGCTACCAGAATAAGGGATATTTTTATAAGATATTTAGGGAATGTTATAAGATGACACCTGGAACTTATCGGAGGGTGAAGAAAGTTGAATAAAGAAAGTTTGAAATAAATCATTACATAAAAGTGATGTTTTTAGTGATGTCTAGGTAAGTTTCTTTTTATCTAGATGTCCTTGAAGAGGACTTTGGAACTTTCTTAAAGTTTTCAATAATTCTTTATCAAAATAACCTCTATCAGCAACTTGCAACGCTGCATGTGAATTTTGCTCAACTAGTAAAACAGGAATTCCCTCTTTACTTTAGTAGGGTATTTAAGAATTATGTTGGTTGTTCTCCAAGTGAA
>CAZOSE010000146.1:0-5618 GCA_964582385.1 uncultured Lachnospiraceae bacterium | reverse complement strand
CGTTACATACATAACTTTCATATCAGGAACATTCTCAATAATATAATGTGCAATTGAATGCATTAAGTGAGTTTTACCTAGACCAACCCCTCCGTAGATAAATAAAGGATTATATATTTCTGCGGGAGATTCGGCTACAGCTAAAGAAGCAGCATGGGCTAAATTATTATTAGCACCTACTACAAATGTGTCAAAAGTATATCTAGGATTCAAATTCGAAGTAGCTACCTGACTGTTCTTATTCATAGTATTTGTTTTTGTTAAATTATCTTTATGTCTAATTTCACTTTCTAAAACAAATTCTATATCATATGTTTCATTAGTTATTTCAGCAATTGAAACTTTAAGTGGAATCCCATATTTCCTACTTATAAAGTTTCTACTGTCAGGGCCAATCATTTTATCATCAATCGAAATGTTTATAAAATGATCCTTTACTTCATGTACTTTCAGCGGCAGTAACCATGTTCTGTAAGAAACATCAGTAATATTATGTTCAATTCTAAGATGTTCAAGTATCTCGTCCCATTTTTCTTCAATTAAATTCATTATACAATCTCCCTAATATAAAAATTCACGTAAATATATCCTATATAATATAACATTAATGTGGATAATTCAATTGACAAAATAAATAAAAATATAATATATCCACTGTAAATATTAAAGTATTAACAGTAATGTGTATAAAGTATCAAGATTAACAACATACATCAAAATATTTAAAATAAGCTGTAAGTTGATTGATGTAAATTCTATATTAACATAAAATCCAATAGTTATCCACAAGTTATCAACAAACTGTGGATAACTTCGTTGTTAAAAGATTGTTTATTGAATTTTTGGCTCTTTTAGAGATTATTAATTAATTGTAATAAATAAATACTTGACGACTTAGGACTTTGCTAATATAATAAATAAGATATTGCAATTAATAATAGAATTACTATGCTTACCATTATATAAAGCATTTTGTAGGGAGGTGCATATATTATGAAGATGACATACCAGCCAAAGAAAAGAGCTAGAAAAAGAGAACATGGTTTTAGAAAAAGAATGGGAACTTCTAATGGAAGAAAAGTTCTTGCAAGAAGAAGAGCTAAGGGAAGACATAAATTATCAGCATAGGTCGCTTAAAGTGGCCTTTTCTTCTCTTAAGATATAAATGATGATAAATGGAAGATAAAAATGAATTATACTAAATCAATTAAAAGGAATTCTCATTTTAGAAAGATATATCAGCAAGGTATATCTTATGGAAATTCATATTTAGTTATGTATGTATTAAAAAATGGTACAAGCAGTAATAGAATTGGAATATCAGTTAGTAAAAAGGTAGGAAACAGTGTTATTAGACATCGTGTAACAAGATTAATTCGTGAAAGTTATCGATTAAATGAAGACTTATTTAAAGAAGGTATTGACATTGTTGTTGTTGCAAGAGTGAATGTAAGAGGTAAGAGTTTTGCAGAAGTTAATAGTGCCGTATTACATCTAGGAAAATTACATCAAATATTAGAGGATTAGAAAAGATGGTTGTTAATTATGGTAAAAAGATTTTTATTGTTTTTAGTAAATTTATATAGGAAATTTATTTCCCCTCTTAAGGGTGGGTCTACTTGTAGATATTATCCTACTTGCTCTTCATATGCTCTACAAGCTATAGAAAGGTATGGTGCATTGAAAGGAACATTCTTAATGATTATAAGAATTTTAAGATGTAATCCTTTTGTTAAAGGTGGATATGACCCAGTACCATAAAAAGAATTTAATTATTTTCTAAGGAGGAAAATAAATTGTTTAATTTATTTTTGACGCAAGGTGGCGGAATACTAGGACCAATCGAAAAGGTATTTGGTGAAATACTGAACTTGATTTATATATTTTTAAATATGTTTGGAATTGAAAATGTTGGTCTAACAATTATCTTTTTTACCATGATAGTAAAAACAATAATGTTGCCACTCACAATTAGGCAGCAAAGGTTTTCTAAGTTGTCTAGTGTTATGAATCCTGAGATAGTTGAGATTCAAAACAAATATAAAGGTAAAAAAGACGAGACATCTATGCAAAAACAACAGATGGAATTACAAACCGTTTATGATAAATATGGTTCAAGTCCAACATCAGGTTGTTTACCAATGTTAATTACTCTTCCTATAATGATGGGATTATACAGGGTTATTTATAAAATTCCTGCTTATATTAAACCTATTAAAGATATGTATGAAATGGTAGCACAAAGTATAAAGCCAATTGAAGGATCTGCTACAACATTAATTGAGTATGGTAAGGAATTAACAGTTAAAGTTTCTGATTTTACTGAATATACTACAGACGGTATTCTTACATTAGACCATAGTATAGATATATTATCAAAGTTTACATCTGAGACATGGAATAAACTTGCTACTATTGATTTTCCTAGTATCGCTGAGACTATACAAACATATTCTAGTGAAATTATAAGAGTTAATAGTATCCCTGGTGGCCTAAATTTACTAGAAAATCCAGGCTTTATGTGGCCAGGAATATTAATTCCAATACTAGCTGCAGGTTTACAATTCGTCCAAACAAGACAGCTAGCTACACCAAACGCTGGTGATTCTGATAATCCAACGGCAGCCTCAATGCAGACAATGAATAAAGTAATGCCTATTATGTCAGGTGTTTTTTGTACTATGTTGCCTACAGGTGTTGGGATATATTGGGTTTCCAACAGTTTTTTCACTATAATACACCAGTTTTTCATTAACAAATACATGAAAAATGCGGACCTTGACAAAATGGTTGAAAAACAAAAGGAAAAACAAAAGAATAAGAAAAAAGATATTGGAATAAATAAAGGCAATTCATTCGAAAAAATTGCAAAGTCTTCAACTAAATCAATTGACTCTAATGGTTATAGAACCCAAGAAACAAGTTCGAATACGGATACAGATAATTCCTCAAGCAATAGAATTAATAAGGATAACTCTAATGATACGACAGGTAGTATAAGTGGTTATGCTAATATCCTTAAGAACAGGTATAATGATAAGGGGGATAAATAATGGAATGGATAGAATATACTTCTAAGACAGTTGACGAAGCTATAACAAAAGCTTTATTAGATTTGGAAACTACAAGTGATAATATCGAATACGAAGTTTTGCAAGAAGAAAGTAGTGGCTTTTTAGGAATTTTTAATAAACAGCCTGCAATTATTAAGGTGAGAAGAAAACTCAATATAGAAGATATTGCTGAAGACTTTTTAGAAAAAGTATTTAATGCAATGGAACTTATTGTAGAAGTTAATATTTATTATAATGAATTAGATTCTACTATGAATGTTGATATGACTGGAAGTAATATGGGAATCTTAATCGGTAAAAGAGGACAAACACTGGATTCATTACAAGTTTTATTAAGTAATGTAGTAAATAAAAACAGTGATAAATATGTGAGAGTAAAATTAGATACCGAAAACTATAGAGATAGACGTAAGGCTACCTTAGAGAATCTTGGAAGAAATATAGCTCATAAGGTAAAGAGAACAAAACAACCTGTTAGATTAGAGCCAATGAATCCTTATGAAAGAAGAATAATTCACTCTGTTTTGCAAAATGATAAGTTTGTAAGCACTCATAGTGAAGGTGAAGAACCTAATAGGAGACTAGTTGTAACATTAAAGAAGAATACTAAAAATAGAAATTATAAGTCAAGTAACAACAAGTATTCAAAAAAAGAAGAAATATAGTAATATTAATGTTAATTATAAATATATAATTTGAATTAATAAGAGTGTATTGAAGACTTGAAGCTTTAATACACTCTTTTTGAAAGGTATGATATCTTATGACAAATGATACTATAGCAGCTATTGCTACATCCCTTAGTAAATCAGGTCTTAGTATAATAAGAATTAGTGGTAAAGAAGCATTAAGTGTTATAGATAAAGTTTATAAATCAAAGAATGAAAATAAAAAAATATCTGAAGTCCCGACTCATACTATCCATTATGGACATATTTATGATGATGATATGTTAATAGATGAAGTAATGGTTTTAGTTATGAAGGGACCAAAAAGTTATACAAAAGAAGATGTTGTTGAAATAGATTGTCATGGTGGTATAGTAGTAACAAAGAAAATACTTGATACTGTAGTAAAGTATGGAGCAAGGTTAGCAGAACCTGGAGAGTTTACTAAAAGAGCATTCCTAAATGGTAGAATTGATTTATCACAAGCGGAAGCAGTAATGGATGTAATAAATTCTAAAAATGATCTATCATTAAAAAACTCATTAAAGCAATTAAAGGGAAATGTATTAGACAAAATTCAAGACATTAGAAAAGGTGTTATGCATGATTTGGCTTATATTGAAGCAGCATTAGATGATCCAGAACATATGACTTTAGAAGGTTTTAATAATGAATTAGAGAATAATATTAATAAAACTATAAAGGAACTTGGAATACTTCTTAAGTCTGCTGAAAATGGTAGATTAATAAAAGAAGGTATTAATACAGTTATATTAGGTAAGCCAAATGTTGGAAAGTCATCTTTACTTAATATATTAGTTGGTTCTGATAGGGCTATAGTAACAGATATAGCAGGAACAACTAGGGATACTTTAGAAGAATCCATTAATATCGGAGGAATTAGTCTTAATATAATTGATACAGCTGGAATAAGAGATACTGATGATTTAGTTGAGAAAATAGGTGTCGAAAAAGCAAGAAAAGTAGCAAGTGATGCAGACCTAATTGTTTATGTAGTTGATGCTTCTGTGCCATTAGATAAAAATGATGAAATAATAATAGATATTATAAAAGATAAAACATCAGTTATATTGCTTAATAAAACTGATTTAGAAATGAAAGTTGATCCTAGTCAGATTAATGAAATTATTGATAAAGATGTAATTCAAATTTCTGCTAAAGAGAATATAGGAATTGAAGAACTTGAAAAATGGGTTATTGACAAACTTTTCCAAGGGAGTTTGGATTTTAATGATGATATTTTAATTACAAATATTAGACAAAAGAATGCAATTATTGAGAGTATTGCTAGTTTGGATAATGTAATAACAAGTATACAAGATGATTTACCAGAAGACTTTTTCTCCATTGATTTAATGAATGCATATGAAGTACTAGGAGAGATTATAGGCGAAACTGTTAATGAAGATTTAGTTGATACTATTTTTAGTGACTTTTGTATGGGTAAATAGACCACAGACAAAATCAAGTTATAGTTAATATTTATTTAAGATAGAAGTACGTACATTATTTAGATATATTAGAAAAGAGGATTAGTATGTCATATATTTACGAATCATATGATGTAATTGTAGTTGGGGCAGGGCATGCTGGCTGTGAAGCCGCATTAGCAGCTGCTAGGCTTTCGTTTAAAACTTTACTATTAACAATTAGTATAGAAAGTATAGCTTTAATGCCTTGTAATCCCAATATTGGTGGTACATCAAAAGGACATTTAGTTAGAGAAATAGATGCTCTTGGTGGTGAAATGGGTAAAGTTATTGATAAAACCTATATACAATCAAAAATGTTAAATAAATCTAAAGGTCCTGCAGTACATTCTCTTAGAGCTCAAGCAGATAAGGAAGATTATACC
>CAZOSE010000145.1:0-5652 GCA_964582385.1 uncultured Lachnospiraceae bacterium | reverse complement strand
AAGGCAAGACGAGTGTGTATGAGTGTGAATATCGTATACAAACTAAGGATGGCAGGTATATGTGGTTTTATGATCGCGGTAAAATCACTCAAAGAGATGCAAATGGAAAGCCAGAGTTTGTAGCTGGAATAGTATTTGATATATCCGAAAAAAAGGAAAAAGAGCAAAATTTGGTACATAAGAATGAACTTTTAGAAATGCAATCTATGACTGATGTCTTAACAGGTGTTCGTAATCGAAGAGCAATAATGGAAGAATTAGAGATGAGAGTTAATCAAGCATTGGTTTACAACTCTCACCTCTCAATTGTTCTTTTGGATATAGATTATTTTAAGAAAATAAATGACGATTACGGACATCAGCATGGAGATGTCATCCTTAATATAGTTGCATCTACCATTTCGGAATTAACAAGGGATATAGATTCTGTGGGCAGATATGGCGGTGAGGAATTTCTCGTAGTTTTGCCTAATACAGATATGTCAAAAGCAGTAGTCATTGCTGAGCGAATCAGAGAAGCTGTAGAGAGTATAGATTTATCCCAAAAGAATAGTGTGACAATCAGCGGAGGTGTGGCTGTTTTAAGCGGAGAGACTAGTGCAGAACTAATAAACAAAGCAGATATGAAATTATATGAGGCAAAGAACGATGGGCGGAACAGAATTAAAGCGTAATTAGATATCTATCGGAGGATTTATTATGAATATTGGCTACGCTTGTCTAACTGTGGGATTTCGGGGAAAAAACAGCGAACTTGCAGGATAAAAAACGCTACTCCTGATGTTCTTTTGAACTTGATCGAATTGTTTGTAACCCTTATAACACCAAGCCCTTCAACGTTCAGCATTTGGAGTGTTATATACTCTTTGCTCATAATCTCTATTATTGTGATGATTGTAAAAAAGGATGACTCGTATTATAAGAGTGCTGTAAATCAAATTTATACACTTTTTTGGATTTCATGTATCTTAAATATTGCTTGGGCCTATTTTGGAATCTATCGATTTTTAAACGCACCGGAAGGCTTTAAAGGAGAGTTTAGTCTTCTGCAGAACATAGCTCTTGCAGGTATGGTTGTTTTGGTGGCTTTGGCAGTGATCCAGTTCTATCGAAACCGTTTGTCATTAATTCCTAAATATTAAAATCAAATAAGAGGTCTAACTTAATTGTATATGACATAAGTTTTTATAAAATTATAAAAACTAAAAGTTTAATAAGGAGACCGGCCATGAAAAAACAAAAGAGCAAGGTACCCTACGTTGTCATTTTCGTAGAGTGCTTTGCTCGTTTTCAACCTGCAACTTTTGCTTCTGGTCGCGCAGGCGGTGAATCTAATCTCATCGCCGACTTTCGCATAATCCGCATTGGAGGTAGCCAACTTCAAAAGCTCCGTTTTAATTACTTTTAAATTCATTGCCTCTATCTGTATGTGGAATTTTAATATCTTCTAAGGGTCTATTAATTTTTTTAGTGCCATAGTTATTTCTACTCTTTTTAAAGATAACTATAATTTCATTTTCTTCCTCTGTTCTATTATCCCCTGCTTTAAAAGAATCCGAGTTTTTATTGTCTAATTAAGTGTAACCTATCCACTATGACTTTTGCGTTTAGGGGCTACGTACAAGCTAAATTCTTGACCATAAGAGCTATTTAATAATCGAGATACCTCCAATTATAGGTAGTTGTTTTGCTTTTCCTCCAAAACCAGCAAGCAGTCCCATAATTCCAAGTACAAGAATTACTAGTCCGTATAAAGGTGTTAGTGCCCAACCGATAATAGGAATTAAGCCTAGCATGATGTTACCTGCTATACCTGCAATAAACAGAAGTAAGGCCTGGTTAGCGTGGAATCTTCCATATTTGGAATCAGGGCTAGCAAGTAAGGGTAAAAAGAATATAAAATATGCTAGACCGGCTATGGTTTTATTGGTGTTAATGTCATCTGCAGTAAAGGTACTTTCAGAAGCAGGTTGAGAGTTATTGAATTGATTAGTGTGGTCATCATGACGCATATTGTGATTTGATTCAGACATAAATAAATCCTCCTTAGATTTGGGTTTCAATATAGTACTATTAAATTGATTTAATTTTAAAACCATAATAGAATAGTGTTAGTTAAGAATTACTAGATATGAAAATCAGATGTTTTTCTTTTGAATTTTGACCTATCTTGTTCTCTTTGCAGTATTAAGCGGTTTAATTTGATTTGTATATGTCTGGAAATTATTTGCATTACTTCTTTGACAAGTTTTATCATTTATGGAATATATATGATATCAAGTACCTATAATTGTTGGCTTTACTACTTATAGACTTGAACATAGATAGGGTTATTTAATATTATTAACAATGAATGTTTTGATGGGATTATAGTGGAAATATCTAAGAAATGTTTTCGCTTTAGAAGAATTTGCTTTTTACCTGTCTACCACCTCCTAATTGTATATATAAATAAAACAAATAATTTATTATAGATAAAGCCAGCTTAGGTAAATTAATATCTTTCTACATTTTACATAATTATACATAAATTGTCAATGAGAACATGTTTTATTGTATGATAAAGTTGATTTTGATATAATTAATATAATAGAGGTTGTTTCAATTATTATAGGACATAGAGAGACTATATTTAACTTAAAAAGGGGGAAAACTATGGATTACTTATTACAAATGATGGACATAGATGGTATACAATTGCTTACAATAATCATGGTGGCATTAATAGTTGGCTTTTCAAAAACAGGGATCGGTGGGTTAACTATATTGGCCATACCTATTCTTGCATCTGTATTCGGTGGTAAAAGCTCTACAGGCATTATGTTGCCTATGCTGTTAGTGGGAGATTTATTTGCTGTTTGGTATTATCGTAAAAGTGTGGAATGGAAAAAAGTATTTCTGCCCTTACCCTGGGCCCTCCTTGGAGTAATTCTAGGAGTTGTAGTTGGAAATTATATCAATGATAGGACTTTTCTAACACTAATTGGTATTATCATTCTAATTTGTCTGGGAATTTTGGTTTATACAGAGATTAAAGGTAAGAATATTGAGGTACCGGGCGGAACCTGGTTTTATATTCTTGTAGGAGTATTAAGTGGCTTTGCATCAATGATTGGTAATGCAGCAGGTCCCATATTTGGTATATATTTATTAGCATTAGGTTTTAAGAAAAACAGTTTTATGGGTACAAATGCTTGGTTTTTCTTCATAATTAATCTTATAAAGCTACCTCTACAGATTTTTGTCTGGCATAATATTAGTATGAGATCAATGACTCGGACTGCGGTAGTGCTACCTCTGATTGCTATAGGTGCTATCTTAGGCTATTTCACATTAAAAAAGATAAATGAACAGATTTTTCGTTATATAATTATCACCATGACAGTGTTAGCTGCCTTAAAGCTTTTTGTTTAGGTATTTGAATTATATGATATTGGAAGGGGAAAATTATGCAAACTAGTAAATCTATAACAGAAGTAATAAAAGCAAGAAAATCAACAAGATCATATGATGGAAATAATATAGATAGCATAAAAGTTCAAAAGTTAAAGGGTTTTATTAAAGAGATTAATAAAAAGTCAAATATAAAAGCTAGATTTACTTTAATAACAAATGAAAAAGATAATATGAAGGCAAAAAAACTTGGAACCTATGGGATGATATCTGGGGCAAATTCATTTATAGTTGGAATTTTAGATAAGGATGAAAAAGATGCTTTGGAGTTTGGATATTTATTTGAACAGATAATTTTATTTGTAACAGACTTAGACCTCGGAACTTGTTGGCTTGGAGGAACCTTTTCCAGAAGTGATTTTCAAGAAAGTCTTGCTCTAGAAGCAAATGAATTTATTCCTATAGTGTCTCCGGTAGGCAATAGGAAAGTTAAACCTAGATTAGTTGATTCAATTGTAAGAGCTGGAGCTGGTTCAGACAAAAGGAAACCATGGAGTGAATTATTCTTTGAAGGGGACACATCAAAACCCTTAACTGAATCTGCAGCAGGTAGATATTCTGCTCCTTTAGAAATGCTTAGAATAGGGCCTTCTGCTTCGAACAAACAACCTTGGAGAGTTATTAAAGACAAAAATAAATTTCGTTTCTTTATATCTAGAACAAAAGGATATGGAGTTCCAACCTATGATATGCAAAGAAATGATATTGGAATAGCAAAGTGCCATTTTGAACTATCAGCAAAGGAATTTGAACTAAAAGGAAGCTGGACAGAAGAAGAGATCAATATGGTAAGTGATTTTGAATATGTTTGTACCTGGGTCGGAGAAAACTAAAAAAGTCTATTAATAATGCTTAATGAAGTTTGGTTATTCGAAAATGGAGAAAACTAATAGGTTCTGTATTAGGCGGTAAACATGGCAAAAATAATTATTATAGAAGATACCGAAACAATAAGAGAAGAACTTAAAACATTTCTATCAAAATATGTATTTGATGGCTACTATATATGTAGAGAAATAAGGAAGAGTTCAGATGTACCTATAATAGTGGTAACAAGCAGAGATAGCGAAGTAGATGAACTAATGAGTATGAATTTAGGTGCTGATGATTTCATTACAAAACCATATAATACCCAAGTGCTACTAGCAAGAATTATTTCAATATTAAGAAGGGTCCAAGGGATAAGTAAACAAATATATGTAGCGGGTAAAAATATTATTTAAAATTATAAAAAAGAAGGTGGTTATGATATGAATATTAAGCATGTGACCTTAAGGGTTAGGGATTTAGAAAAGTCGATTCAGTTTTATGAGACGATTACGGAATTAGAGATTTCTCGCCGCTTTCAATCAGGCCCTGCAGAACTTGCATTTATGACGAATGGAAAAGGAGAAACAGAGATAGAACTTCTCTATATACCTGAGGGGCAGACCTTTGAAGGAAAAGGCATGTTTATTTGTTTTGAGACAGACAAATTGGAACAAATGCATAAGCTGGCCTATGATAAGGGTTTTAACCCTTCTGCAATTCAGGACCCTGGAGATGAAACCCGCTATTTTTATGTGTATGATCCAGATGGGGTATCTATACAGTTACGAACTTTTCCAAAGTAATTATTGCGAATATTGGAGCAATCATGAAACTTATAAAAGCATAAAGGCATTGAATGTATAGATTTGACATTCAATGCCTTTCTTGCACTCGGACACAGACCCATTAAAGATTGGATTTGTGTCACATCAGCTCTTATATCCTTTTTTAAAACAATATAAGCTTTGCAACTATCGGTTGCGAGTCTGCAAAGACAAGGTGATAGAATGTAAACAGACTAAATGTTATAATTAATACAGAAATAATACAAGGGAGTGTTTGATATGACATTTGGAGAAAAGATTCAATTTTTAAGGAAACAAAAAGGTTTCACCCAGGAACAACTTGCTTCTCATTTGAGTGTATCAAGACAAGCAGTTCTAGAACAATATAAATCAATTCGTCAGGTTGTTTTAATGACAGATGATACTGAAAAGACAGTAAGGTTTTATCAAAAAATGGAATGATAAAAACCAGCGAATATAATTGTATTGCATTTATGAAATAAATTAAATCTTGATGTGTTGAGGTTCATGCAAGGATCTTAAGGGTCTTTTGAATGAAGGCGTTCGAGGAACTAGCAAAATGAAAATACTTAGCAAAGAGCAG
>CAZOSE010000144.1:0-5672 GCA_964582385.1 uncultured Lachnospiraceae bacterium | reverse complement strand
CCATATTTTTTCGGAATTTCAAAATCAATTACAGTACTAGGCTCATATCCACCTATCTGCACCGCATTAACCACAAAATCAGCATTCCTTAAAGCTTCTTTTCTATTTTCCACTCCTAAATACAACTTTATAACCGCTCTATTATCATTCACATTTGCATTAATTCCTTTTAAAATAACTTCGGAATCTTTTAATCTTTGTTCATTAATATCATATAGAGCAATCTCTGCATTTTGTAAAGAGGGAGTGCACATACAATCTCCTAGAACATTTTTTGCAAAAATAGTACTTCCAGCACCCATAAATGTAATCTTTATCATGACAATTCTCCTAACTTCTTATTTTTTTGTTTTTCTTATTATAATTTTCCACCACTTGTTGCAATTCCTTCAATAAATTGCCTCTGAAATATAACATAAAGCACTACCATTGGTATAGACGCAATTAAAGATGCAGCCATTAATTCTGGAAACTTAGATGAATATTGCCCTTGTATCTGGGCAAGTGCAGAGGATAAAACCAACATATCTTTATCTGTATTTACAATCATAGGCCACATTAATTCCTTATAAGCAAACACAGCAGTAAAAATCCCAAGTGCTACCATACCAGACCGGGTAAGTGGTGCCATAACATAAAGAAAAGTTTGACCAATATTACAACCATCTAATCTTGCTGCCTCTTCTAAGTCCTTTGGAAGTCCTTTAAATCCTTGTCGCAGTAAAAAGGTACCAAAAGCAGTAACCATGCCTGGAAATACCAATGCAAACATAGTATTCAACATATTTAACTTGCTAACCATTAAGTATTGCGGAATAATAAATATTTGAGAGGGTACCATCATTTGAATTAAAACCAAAGAAAACGCTAGATCTCTCCCTTTAAAGTTCAAACGTCCGAATGCATAACCAGCCATTGTAGCTGTCAAAACCGCTAATATCACTCTAATAAAGATCAAAAGCAATGTATTCTTATATAATATTAGAAAATTCATGTTTTCTACAACTATTTTAAAGGCATCTACTCGCCAAACCTCTGGAAAAATAACAAAAGGATCTACCGAAGTAGATTCTGTTACAGTTTTAAAGGCTGTAAGAATCATCCACATAAAAGGAGTTAACATAGTGATAGACACAAGAATTAAAATAAGGTGAATAAGAACTTTCATACTTTTATCTTTTTTCTTCATTTAATCACTCCTTTAGTTATAAAAAACCCATTTTTTCTGTGCATACATCTGGAAAAGCGTTAAAATTAAAATAATAATTAATAAAAGTACTACAATTGTTGAACCATACCCAATATTTTTATTGATAAAAGAGTATTTGTAGAATAAATAAACCAAGGATTGACTCTTTTGTAAAGCAGGATTTGCCATATCCATTACCATATAAATTAAATCAAATACCTGCATTGCAGCAATAACTCTAGTTACGCTTACAAAGAAAATAGTTGGAGATAGCAAAGGTATTGTTATATGGAAGAAACTCCTTATACCAGAAGCACCATCAATTTCAGCAGCTTCATAATAATCACGGGGTATCTCCTGTAGACCAGCAAGAAATAGTACCATATTATATCCAATAATCGACCATATACCAATAATAGCAATTGAATATATTGCTATTTTAGGACTTGAGATCCACTTTGTATCCAGGTTAAAAATATTATTAATAAGACCAAAGTCTGAATTAAACAACCATCTCCATACCATAGCAATCGCTGCTGGAGCTGCTACCATAGGCAGAAAGATTACTGTTCTGTAAAAGGAACGTCCTCTTATCTTTCTGTTCAATAAGGCTGCTATAACCAAACCTATAATAATTGAAAGTGGCACTTCTACGATGGCATATTTAAACGTGTTTATTAATGCTTGCCATACCTCACCGTCTAAAAAAACCTTTTTATAATTTTCTAGACCTACAAATATATTTCCTCTTCCAAAATCTCCTGTCTTAAAAAAACTTTGATATATTGTTCTAAAAATAGGAATTATATTCAAGATAATCAATCCGATCATTGTTGGAAGAAGAAATAGCCAGCCCCAAATGAACTCACTTCGCTCTCTACTGGTGTAGTTGTTTTTTTTCTTGTTATTGTGGTTTGTCAAACTAATCACCCTTTCATAATGCGGGTAGATTCATGTGAACCTACCCGCTGTATTAGTACCCTCAGTCTAGCTTTAAAGTGATTTGTTATTCTTCAGCTAACTTTTCGTTCATCTGTTCTGCCATTTCTTTACAAACATCTTCCATAGTTTTCTCACCCATGTAAACAGCCTTTAAACTTTCCTTATTAGCGTTTTCCCATGCAACAGTAGTTCTTGAATATGGTCTAATTACCATGTCATCCATCATATTTAAATAAGCATCTAAGTTAAAATCTGCTGACTTACTCCATGCATCAGAAGTTCCCTTATATGCAGACATTGTTACACCAAGCTCTGCTTGCTTTTCTTGAGCTTCCTTGGAACCTAAATACTCTAGTAACTTCCAAGCCTCATCTGTGTTGTCTCCACTTGCTGAAGCAGCCCATCCTAATCCATTATATATGGATGATCTTCTACCTGTTTTAGCACTCTTAGGAAGTTCTACAATGTCAGTGTTTTCAGCTGTATATTCATTATCACGATAAGCTGTAACCATCCATGAACCTTGGAATACCATAGCTACTTTTCCTGATTGGAACAAAACATCTTCATTGTTTTCAGCCATAGTTTCTAGAGATGGCATAACTCCTGCCTTGATCCATTCTTCTAAGTCCTTCATTGCTTCAATTGTTTTTGGATCATCCCAGCCAGATTTTGTCTTATCATCATTAATAATATAACCGTTGTTATCATATACCATATTATAATAACCAGCTTGATTATTATCATTTCTGATTGCCATACCATACTGGCTACCATCATCTTTTGTTAACTTCTTAGCAGCCTCAAATACATCATCCCATGTCCAGTCAGCTGTTGGATAATCTAATTCAGCTTCATCAAACATGCTCTTGTTGTACCACATGGCAATTGTATCTATATCCTTTGGCACTGCATAATACCTATCTTCATGTGTATAAAGACCCCAAATATCCTCTGGATAATTAGTTATATCTATCTTTTCACTAGCATCTATCTGATCTTTAACATCTAACAACATACCATTTGACATATATCTTTGACTTTCATTGGAATGCATCCAAAATACATCTGGAAGAGAACCACCTTGGGCACCAGCTTCTAGCATTGTCCAATATTCATCCCATTTAATTACAGAAAGTTTCGTTCCAATACCTGTTTCCTTAGTAAAATCCGCAAGAATTTCTTTAATTCCTGGTTCTTGATAGGAATCCCAAATAGATACTGAAAGTTCCACATCACTACCAGTATCAACACTAGCATCTGTTTCAGTACCTTTATCAGTAGCTGTATCAGCGCCTGTACTACTACCAGTACCGTCTGTATTGGTCTTTTCTTTTTCCCCACTACATGCGACCATGAACAGTGACATAAGTACTACCATAAATATAAGCAACATTTTTCTAACTTTCATCTTTTCTCCTCCTGATATCAATATGGTTTTAGAGTATATAACTATTTGTTTTTAAGACTATGTTATCATTATAATATTTCTGCTTATATATAAAATGGTTATATGTGTTAATTATATGTCAAAATGTTGTTTTTAGTTATTTATTACATCATTTTATCATTTATTCATTATTTGTTATGTCATTTTTTTGTTTTACTCCATTTATTTCTAAATTTTTGTAATTATCGAATCTTATTTCATATTAATTGTTTCGTTTTGCCCAATTAGATTGATTATATATAACTTGTTCATAAACCTCATATGTCTTTTAGTTACATATTAAAGGATGTTTAAATATCTATCCAAATAGAGTATAATGACATCACCTAAGTTTGTTTTCATTTATTTATCATGTTATAATTAAAAAAGATAATAAAATCATAATTATATAAGGGGTGTAATTATTGACAATCACAAGTGGATTTACTAACTCGGCTCGTTATAGATGTCTTGAAGATTTACAAAAGGAATCCGTTGAACTTTGTCTTACATATTGCGGAAGTGAACATTGTAAGCCTTTACATCGTTTTGGGCCAAACAAACGAAGTTCCTACGTCTTGCACATTGTAAAAGATGGCAAAGGAACACTAGAGATAAGCAATAAGATATACAATTTGAAAAAAGGAGATGCATTTTTAATTTTTCCTGGTACAGAAGCTTGGTATGAAGCTGATTTTAATGATCCTTGGGTTTATACGTGGGTAGGTTTTACTGGATTAAAGTCAGACGAATGCACCAACAAAGCTGGTTTTTATAAAGACTTGCCTGTACGTAAAGTAGAGTGCATAGACCAATTAGTTAGCTATATAAACGAAATGTTAGAAGCACACCAATTAACCTATGAGAATGAACTTAAAAGAAGTGCTCTTCTTATGTTGTTCTTTTCTTCATTAATCAAAGACTACAAACAAAACATTTCTAACAAGAATAGTACATACACTTATCCGTGGACAGTTTATGTTAAACATGCTATGGATTATCTCTCTTCTAATTATAGCCAGAACATAAAGATTAATGAATTAGCAGACTATATTGGTGTAAATCGAAGTTATTTAACTATATGCTTCAAGAAAGAATTTGGATGCTCTCCTAAAGAGTTTCTAATGGATATTCGTACAAAAAAGGCAAAATCCTTATTAAAATTTACAGATATGCAAATTAAAGAAGTGGCAGAATCGGTAGGATACATTGATCAACTAGCATTTTCTAAGGCCTTCAAAAAACAAATTGGAATGTCTCCAAGTGATTATAGAAAAAATCAGGAACTGTTGGTACTTAATTATGAAAAAGGAGAATATAAAACACAATTTCAACTATAAGTTTAGTCCTATCAATACATAATAAAAGAACGATTCCACAATAAACATCTTAGTGTTTATTATAGAATCGTTCTTTTATTTAACATTATTTATGCTTATTATATTCTAGCTTTCCTAATTGTATACAGCCCATAATTCCTTGGTTTCCAGCTAAGCCAGCTGGAACAATGTAATTATTTATATCATCAATTTCATTTGTTATTAAATATCCACCTAACAAGTCCACTACTTTTTTGCGTATTAAAGGGAAAAGATGTTTTTGATGCATGACACCCCCACCTAATACTATTCTATGTGGTGATAATACTAAAATATAATTAACAATGGCTTGAGCCAAGTAATATGCTTCTAACTCCCATGCAACATGGTCTTTGGGGATATCAAAAGCCTTCTTACCCCATCTTTTTTCAATAGATGGTCCAGTAGCTAGACTCTCTAGACAATTAGTATGATATGGGCAAACACCTTCAAAGTTATCTTTTGGATCTTTTGAAATCAGTATATGGCCACCTTCAGGGTGCAACATATTGTGTAATAATTCATTATTCATGTATACACCGATTCCAATACCAGTACCAACAGTTATGTAAAGGCTTGATTCAAGTCCTTTTGTACTTCCCCAGCATGCTTCTCCTAGCGCCGATGCATTAACATCAGTATCAAATCCAATTGGTATATTAAGACTATCCTTCATAGCTCCAACAATATTATAATTTCTCCAATCTAATTTGGGAGTTGAGGTTATATATCCGTATGTTTTCGATTTTCTATT